>NC_021492.1 GCF_000410515.1 Enterobacter sp. R4-368
TGAATCGCCACGGGTTTAACAGACACCTCAGAGTCATTTAAGATGACTTAAAGAGAGGTGCCCATGAGCGGTAAGCGTTATCCTGAAGAGTTTAAAATTGAAGCAGTCAAACAGGTTGTTGATCGTGGTCATTCTGTTTCCAGTGTTGCAACACGTCTCGATATCACCACTCACAGTCTTTACGCCTGGATAAAGAAGTACGGCCCGGATTCTTCCACTCATAATGAACAGTCAGATGCTCAGGCCGAGATCCGCCATCTTCAGAAAGAGTTGAAGCGGGTTACGGACGAACGGGACATATTAAAAAAAGCCGCGGCGTACTTCGCAAAGCTGTCCGACTGAGGTACGCCTTTATCCGCGACAACAGCCGTTGCTGGCCTGTTCGTTTGCTCTGTCGGGTTCTGGATGTCCATCCGGGTGGATTTTATTTCTGGCTTCAGCAGCCGCATTCGCAGCGTCACCAGACAGACCAGATGCTGACCGGGCAGATCAAACAGTTCTGGCTTGAGTCTGGCTGCGTCTATGGTTATCGCAAGATCCATCTCGATCTGCGTGATACCGGGCAGCAGTGCGGAGTGAACCGGGTCTGGCGGCTGATGAAGCGTGCCGGAATAAAAGCTCAGGTTGGGTACCGTAGCCCACGAGCACGTAAAGGCGAAGCCAGCATCGTGACACCCAACAGGCTCCAGCGGCAGTTCAATCCGGACTCACCTGATGAGCGTTGGGTGACGGACATAACCTACATCCGAACCCACGAAGGCTGGCTGTATCTGGCCGTGGTGGTTGACCTGTTCTCCCGAAAAGTTATCGGCTGGTCAATGCAACCCCGCATGACAAAAGAGATTGTCCTGAACGCATTACTTATGGCGGTGTGGAGGCGTAATCCTCAAAAGCAGGTACTGGTTCACTCTGATCAGGGCAGTCAGTACACGAGCCATGAGTGGCAGTCGTTCCTGAGATCACACGGTCTGGAAGGCAGCATGAGTCGTCGCGGTAACTGCCACGACAACGCGGTTGCGGAAAGCTTTTTCCAGCTACTGAAACGCGAACGGATTAAGAAAAGGATCTACGGAACGAGAGACGAAGCCAGAAGCGATATTTTTGATTACATCGAAATGTTTTATAACAGTAAGCGTCGGCATGGTTCGAGCGAGCAGATGCCACCGGCTGAATATGAAAACCTGTATTATCAACGGCTCAGAAGTGTCTAGATTATCCGTGGCGATTCAAGAAGCAGTTCAGGTACACTGTAAGTGTTACAGGGCGTTATCGTTGCAAGCACATATTATTATATTCATGGAGTTGCTAATGCGTACCATTTCATCTGAAGAAATTGAAGGTAAAGCACAGATTATTACGGAGGGTTTTAAGGGAATTTTTACGCCCTATGAGGCTTTTTATATCCACTCCTTACTTTACTGTTCAGGCAGGTGTCTTGAATCATTCAATCGATATGAGGGTTTAAAAAATAAGGAGGTTCTTCCGGAGTACCTTATAAGCATCACCCAGGAAGCGGTGGGCCATGCCGCTGCTTTGTCCCGTTTTTTCTGGCCATCTCCTCAGGGGAAAAAAACTCAGCCTAATGTTCAAAGGTTGAAATTTTCGCGTGGTGAAAGGTTGAGAACTGCTTTTGATTTGGACGAGAACTCAGCTCTGTTCAATCGTGACCTGAGAAACGCTTGGGAACATTTTGATGAGCGTTTAGATTTGTTCCTGCTTGAAAAAGACAGTGGAATTTTTTTTCCGGAATGTAGACTGGGCAGCCATATGGAAGCTGACGAACAAGGTAATCATATTTTTAAACTATTGGATCCAAACAGTGAGTGCCTTGTTCTCATGGGAGCCAAATATTTCTTCACCCCCATCCGTGATGAGGTATCAAGAATTCATAAACTTTGCCTGCAGTTTGATGAGAATGGAGGGGTTTTACGCTAAAAAATCCAGCGAGACTGTAAGCGCATAAAAAAACCCGCCGGTGGCGGGTTGGGAGAGATTAAGTAATACAGCAGTTAACGGCGGCTTTTTTCCTGCTCATCGAAAGCGAGTAGCACACCGAGACAGACGAGAACACCGTAGATAGCCTGGAGCAGGATGGTCGCCCACAGGCTTGCATGATCCATAATAATCAGTGGAATAATGAACAGGACGCTGAGCAGCAGCAGCCCCCGCCCTGCCTTTCGCATCCGGTTGTTCAGCTGCGCCTCCGGAACACCGGAGCGGCGTAACAGGTCGATCACCAGTTTTTCAGTACTCTGTTTAAAACGTCCCATTGGTAGCCATCCGTTTATAGTATTTTTTTCATGTTCCGTCGGAGCACCGACGTGTCCTTTGCCTGCACCGATGACATTTCACTCTTTCCATCTGCGTTAGTACCGGTTCTGTCAGGATGACCGGAAACCGTAACACCGGCTATCTGAGCGGCTAGCTGCCCCAGCGCTTTAATGTCGGTCGGAGGAACCGGCATACTCGCAAGCAGTCGGGGGAGACGCGGATCAAGCGTGTGCAATGCAAATCCGGCGACTATCAGGTTACGTAACAACACGCCGCGCTGGCGGGAGGTGGTGCCCTCAAGAAGCACAGCTACCTGCCGGGACTCCGGATTGTCCGGTAATAACAGCGTGAAGCGTCTGCGAGCCGTATTATCTGACTGACCTGTCTCCCCTTCCGTTACTGTCGGCAGTGTTTCCGCCGGCGGTAGCAGTGCACTGTCATACTGCCCTGTCAGCGCAACAATCAGGCTGACAAGCTGGCCATATCGCAGCTGGCCGTCAAACAACTCCGTCACCAGGCCAGGAAGCCGGTTATCCGCCTGGTAAAGCACACTGCCGGCAATAGCGGCAGTGCGAATGAATTCCCCCCGCAGCGGCTGGGAGACAGTTTCCAGCGTACCGGCAGCCAGCATGTCAGTACGGTCATCAGAGTGAAGATAAAAGGAGTATTTGCCTGCAGGCACGGTCAGCCCTCATGGTGATAACGGGCTATCTCCCTGGCCAGGGCCATCTGCGGATCGCTGATGACCTCAATTCGTTCAGCTGACAGGGGCCAAGCTTTACGAACTGACGGCTCAATCAGTGGAGCTCCGCCACCGACCAGGAAAATCCGGTTCACGTTCCGGTGTCTGGCCAGCTCGCTGACGACCTGAGAACCCAGGGTGTCGATAGCTTCCTCAATTTTGTCAGTAACATAATCAATTCTGTTCCCATCATTAATGATGCGGTTCAGAAATGCACGATCTTTCCGGTTGCGTACAACAGTATCGGCAATCAGCGGGCTGGTTTCACTTTCGGCAGCACGCAGTGCAGCCTGAGCCGCCCGCGTCACCATCGATACTCCGACAGAGGGGTTACCGTGCACTGCGCTGATATCTTCAAATTGACCAACAATCACACCGGCATCAAGCGTGGTACCACCGATATCGATGATGAGGGTGGTTTCCGATGGCGCCGGCTGCAGTTCCGCCAGGCGGGTGAAGGCTGCCGGCAGGGATTCCGGCATAACGGTAACATCGGTTATGACAAAGCGTTCACGCTTGTTTACCACAATATCCCGCAGCAGATTCTCGCGTTTGCGGCGGATGTTCGCTTCATTTTTCTGGCAGTCCTGATCGTAGTATTCGCTCAGGGGCAGCGTTACCGTGAGTGAGACCTCCTGGGGTAGCAGCCCGCTGTTCAGCAGGGCATGATGTACCGCCAGCAGGTTCAGATCGCCGTACTGGTATTCAACATTTGTTGTCGGCACCGCATCCCGGCTGACACTGTCCCAGGTGTATTTCAGGTTACCGATCTGATAATTGAATGCCCCGGTCCCGAAATCCGCAACTTTCCAGCCATGCCGGAAGGAGTTCGCCGAGAGGCGGGTCTCAAGTTCGTCGCCCTCAAACCAGGCCAGCTTGATGTTGGTTGAGCCGTCGTCACAATATATATTTATCATAATGCACCTTTTGATAATCTCAATTTGAGAACATCATAAAGCAACATCTCATAAATGTAAATATAAAATACTCAATATGAGTATTAATAAAAACTCAACCTCTAGACACAACCTGAGTAAGGCACATACAACAGGGCAGTAGTGGGGTCAGCGAACCATTTATCTGCGTTATGCGAAGCCGGTACCGCTTTCCGCCTCCTCGTTCTGGTAAAGTCACCTGTAAAAGTTGTGTTACGGTATATGAAAGGAAGACAGAATATGGATTTGAGAAAAGCAGCGTCAAAGGCCTTTGGAAAAAAGGGAGCGAAACTCAGTACCGGTGAATACAAAGAACTTGCGGATTATATCTCCACCATCCTGGAGCTACACGCCAGCGGGAAAATCATCAAGGAAAGTGCGATATCTGATCTTCTGGATATTGCCACCGCGATTGACGTGGGAGAAACAGCGGTAGTACGCAATACAATCAGAACTCCGGAAGAAATCATACA
Source organism: Enterobacter sp. R4-368 (assembly GCF_000410515.1). Classification (NCBI taxonomy): domain Bacteria; kingdom Pseudomonadati; phylum Pseudomonadota; class Gammaproteobacteria; order Enterobacterales; family Enterobacteriaceae; genus Enterobacter; species Enterobacter sp. R4-368. The sequence continues at coordinate 4,422 of NC_021492.1, forward strand.
GCGCTCAGACAACCATCCGGGAAACCGGTCAAGACGCATGGAAAACTGGCCGAGCACAACGGGTAACCCCTCAGGCGGCAAAAGAACCAACGCTCCTGCCCGCTTAAAATAGTCAGTATTCACGGTTCAAATCATTAATAGCATCGGACAACGATCCTCGTCTGCCGGGATCTGTAAAAGTACATATTAAGGAGAATAAAACAATGTATGAAAGCTATACACATCAGGCACTACCGTCTAAACAGTACAGAGAACTGCTTGGCACCGCGCTTTGCGTTTTTAATTCAAATAACAGCTTTGTTATTGAAAATATACTCAATAAAGATACCAAAAGAAAATACAGCTGGTATGAATTGATTGATAAAACATCGGGGCGACTTAAAAAGCCAATAGCAGAGACAATAACTCAGGCATCAGATGAGAAAATAGCTAATAGTTTCAATTAATTAGTGCTAATTCGTAACAGAATAATGCATAGTTATCAGGTTACCGCTGAAATGGATTTACCTGGTGATGATGCCAAACAAATACTTTCAACCAAATATGAAAATGGTTACCAGGAATATATCACTGAAGAATTCCTCATGAATTTTATAAAGAAAAATGATGAGTTTTCCGCAATGCTTGAGGAATTCAGAAGATGCTGACTGTTCTTTATTCCCCCATCACATTTACATCAATTATAGCGAGGATATAATAATAGAGTTTACTGCCGGAAATGTAATTTTCTGTCCCCTTCCGCGCAAATATACCCTTCTTCTGATGTCCGCCCGAAATGCACGCTGTGCCGACCTGTCCTTTTTTAGAAATTTCACTGGTAATGACGCCCGTCCAGGTCGGTTGTCGCTGACAACCGACCTGTATTGATCCTCTCTTTTCCACGTCGGCACATGACTGGTTTGCTACGCCTGTGATGCACAAAACAAGACCAGGAGGGAGCTAAAGAGATAAAAATAATTTCTCTATTTTTCATTTAGTTAATTGATAAAGATTACGTCTCGCTTGAAAGCACAGGTGAAACAAATTAATAATACTGTATATATAAACAGTATAAATACAGATGAGGAATAGCGTTATGAAGCTGGTAATGCTGACCCCTACACAAGCAAACGTGCCTGTAAATCTGCCATTATTTCTGGAGATGGTGCCCTGTGGTTTTCCGTCTCCCGCCCAGGACTATGTGGAGAAAGAGCTTGACCTGAACGAGTACTGCATCCGGCACCGCAGCGCGACTTACTACCTGCGCGCCCACGGAGACAGCATGCAGGACGGATTTCTTTTCAGTGGTGATCTGCTGGTCGTCGATAGTGCCATGAAACCGGTGAACGGCGACATTGTGGTGGCCGGCATGGGCGCGGAATTCACCGTGAAGCGACTGATTACCCGGCCCCGGCTCTGTCTGCAGCCCATGAATCCTGCTTTTCCGCCCATTTATCCGGATCCGGATGAACTGCAGATCTTCGGCGTTGTTACTCACATCATTCACCGGACGCGCGAGGTGATGAAATGTTTGGACTAGCCGACGTTAATTCGTTCTATGCCAGCTGCGAAAAAGTATTTCGCCCCGACTTGCGTGATAAACCTCTGATTGTTCTAAGTAATAATGACGGTTGCTGCATAGCGCGTTCCAAGGAAGCGAAGCGGCTAGGCATCCGAATGGGTGACCCGTGGTTCAAAATTCGCGAGCAGCAGTTTCCAGAGCAACTATTTGTTTTCTCGAGTAATTATGAATTATATGCCAGTCTGAGTAACCGCGTGATGGCCTGTCTGGAAGAGCTGACTCCAGGCGTGGAAGCATACTCAATCGACGAGATGTTCCTGGATCTCCGGGGGCTGGAAACCGCCATCAGTTATGAGGCATTCGGCACGCAGCTGCGCGAACATGTTTATGCCTGTACCCGGCTCACTATCGGCGTCGGAATGGGTCCCACCAAGACACTGGCAAAATCAGCGCAGTGGGCGTCGAAGGAGTGGCCAGCGTTCAGGGGCGTGCTGGCGCTGACGCCAGGAAATCCCGCCCGCACAGCAAAGATGCTTTCACTTCAGCCTGTCCAGGAAATATGGGGGGTGGGCAGCCGTATCGCTCGAAAGCTTAACACAATGGGGATTACCACCGCACTTCAGCTGGCGCAGGCCAACACCGCTTTTATCCGTAAAAATTTTAATGTGGTGCTGGAACGCACCGTCCGGGAACTGAACGGTGAGAGCTGTATTGCGCTCGAGGAAGCTCCGCCACCGAAGCAGCAGATTGTATGTTCCCGGTCGTTTGGCGAGCGTATCACTACGTATGACTCCATACGTCAGGCTGTCTGCCAGTACGCGGAGCGCGCCGCCGAAAAACTGCGGGGAGAACGCCAGTACTGCCGGCACATTTCAGTCTTTATCAAAACCTCCCCCTTCTCTGCCACTGAACCCTACTACGGCAACGTGGCAAGTGAAAAACTGCTTACGGCCACGCAGGACACACGGGACATTATTGCAGCCGCTGTCCGCGCACTGGAGCGTATCTGGCGCGACGATCACCGGTATGCAAAGGCAGGGGTCATGCTTAATGACTTCAGCGGTTCCGGCATTGCCCAACTGAACCTGTTTGATGAGCAGCCTCCCCGCCCGCACAGTCAGGAACTAATGAGTGTTGTTGACGGGATCAATCATTCCGGGCTTGGCCAGGTCTGGTTTGCCGGGCGTGGCATAGCCCCTCAGTGGAAAATGAAACGGGAAATGCTGAGCCCTGCTTACACGACACGCTGGAAAGAACTGCCCCTTGCCCGTATTGGCTGACGAAAGTGATCCATGCACAGAGCATTCACAAGCACGGCAGGACGCCGTGCGATGGCACTGTCTCACCATACGCACAGAACAGAACTGGTAACCCGGTACAGCTGGACAGGATTCATCTGTCCGGGTGTGCCGGGTTGGGCAAGCCCGGAGGAACCGGGCGCGGCAGCCGTCTTTAATTCTGGATATTGCCCCTGTATATCGAAACTATTTATCCACATATCCACTGGCTATTTTTATAAGATCTTTTTATATAGGTTTTTAGATCTATGTTTTTAGACAGCCAGTCAGCCCAGTACAGGAGCGGTCTCCAGGGCAGTGTCTGTGACAAACTGCCCTTAATCTGTGACATTCTGCCCTCACTCGAGGGGGGCAATCGTGACAATACGCCCTCAAACCTGTGACAAATTGCCCTCTGTTAGAGAACATAATCACAGGGTTATTCATGTCGGTTGACTATCTTTGAATAAATGTGACAATCTCCAGACTTGTCACACTTAACATGGAAAGGTCATGACAGAAACAGCCCTGATCAATCAGCCAAAACGCAAGAACAGTCCACGTATTGTTCAGTCGAATGAACTGACGGAAGCCGCATACAGTCTTTCCCGTGATCAGAAACGCATGCTGTATCTATTTGTCGACCAGATCCGAAAAAGTGATGGCACTCTCCAGGAGCATGACGGAATCTGCGAAATCCATGTTGCTCAGTACGCCTCAACGTTCGGCCTCACTTCAGCTGAGGCGAGTAAAGATATTCGCCAGGCCCTCAAAGGGTTTACTGGTAAAGAGGTGGTCTTCTATCGCCCAGAGGAAGACTCCGGGGATGAGAAAGGCTATGAAACTTATCCCTGGTTTATTAAGCGCGCCCATAGCCCCGCCAGAGGGGTATACAGCGTGCATATCAACCCTTACCTCATCCCTTTCTTTATCGGCCTTCAGAACCGTTTTACGCAGTTTCGCCTTAGCGAAACTAAAGAGATAACAAATCCCTATGCGATGCGGTTATATGAGTCGCTTTGTCAGTATCGCAGAGCTGATGGATCCGGAGTGGTTTCACTTCGTGTTGACTGGCTTATGGAGCGTTACCAGCTGCCGCAGAGCTATCAGCGTATGCCAGATTTTCGTCGCCGTTTCCTGCAGGCCTCCGTTGATGAAATCAACAGTCGTACCCCCATGCGCCTTTCGTACATTGAAAAGAAAAAAGGTCGCCAGACCACACATATCATATTTACATTCAAAGACATATCCTCGCTTTCGCCAGCCATAGAATGAGGGCAGATTGTCACATCTGTTCTTTGAAGTTCAGGGCAATTTGTCACACAAGGCTGCTCAGTAGATGGCTCTTCCGTACCCTGAAAAAATACAACTGAGGGCGATTTGTCACACTTCATCTCGCAGCGTCTTCTGTTGAGTGACAAATTGCCCTGAGATCTGGCTCTGCAATGAGTGCAATTTGTCACTGGAAGTGCGTGATGTCCTTACTTTTGCAGTAAGGGTTATTTGTCACAAATCACGGCTGTTATCACTCAAGGCAATTTGTCACAAATGGGTGAACATGCCTGTGAGGGCAATTTGTCACAGATGTCTTTTGGCCACCTTTGTTGGACTAAAATACGCTTCGCGAAAAGTAAGTGTGTGCATGGGCTGACCTCGCTACCACATCACTCCATTCCTATATTGCGCCAATATAAATGGTTCATTCAACCGGACCTTCCAGGTTCAACGGATAATTCTTTCCACTTGACAGGTTCTGTCAATCCACGTGGGCTGAACAATTCGTTACGGGAGGAAATTGAATCTCGTAAGTCATAAATCATAAGTATGAAATCATAAAATAATACTTATGATCTCATACAAATGAAGTCATATGTATGAAATAATACATCATAAATATTCTTTGTTAATTGACATTAGAATATAGTCAATGTAATAAATCATACTTCACAAATCATACTTATGAGGCTTGGAATGATTACAGTCATCGGTGGTAATAAAGGTGGGTCAGGAAAGACAACAACCGCAGTGAATATTGCCGTTGCGCTGGCGCTTAAAGGGCAAGACGTTTGCTTACTGAATGCTGATTTGCAGCGTTCCGCCGCAAAATGGCATGCGGAGCGTGAAGCCGCAAATACAAAACCCACAATCACTTTGATAGAAAAATTCGACAACCTGACATCCACCTTACGTGCCCTCGATGAGAAGTATTCTCATGTCATCGTTGACGTTGCGGGACGTAACTCCCGTGAATTCATAACTAGCGGTGTTGCCGCGCATCAGATAATTGCTCCACTGCAATGCTCGCAACCTGATCTGGACACGCTTGTAGAACTACAACAACAGATTGAAGCAATGCGTGACCTTAATCCTGACCTTAAGGTTTTTTGCCTCCAGAGTATGGGAACTACCAACCCGGTATTACGAGGCAACGAGAGAAAGGAGTTTCTTGAGTATCTGGAAGAGTTTCCAACAATCAAAACAATGGAAACTGTCATTTGCTTCCGTAAGGTGTACAGAGATTGTATGAGTAACGGAACCGGTGTGCTGGAAACTGAAAACAAAGCTGCAATTGAAGAGATTGAGCAACTAGTGTCAGAGGTATTTTGATCATGGTAAAAAAACCCAGCATGCAGGCTTCAGCAACACGGACGAGTGTTACAGACGAAGAGGCAGATGCGCTTGCACGACGTCTGTCAGATAAGCCGTATGGCTCGCCTGAGAAAATTGAAGAAGTTAAGCCAGAACAAGAGAAGCAGTGCCGCACAACGATATCTCTTGGGGAGTCGATGCTGCGGAAAACAGAAGATCTTGCGCTACAAAACAAACGAAGCGGTAAAGACCCCAAAAACGTAAGCGCTATAGTCAGAGAAGCTCTGGAACTATACTTCGAAAAAGTTTCAATAAATATGAACTCATAATTCACACTTCATAAGTATGATTTATTAAGTATTAATAAGCCTTCTTTCGGAGGCTTATTATTTAATCTGGAAGATTCATGAAGATGCCAAAAACATGTCTCGTGAAAGTTTTATCCAGCTCCTGTGGCCAGCGGGGAGGATCAGTCTGAAATAAACCCAATTGACGCATCCCTTTGTGCTGTTCCGCCTTTCGTTCACAGTAATCATCATCGGTATATCCCATTGTTTCAACCACCACAGTATGCTGTTTCCCGCCAGGCTTGGTAGCAGTCACAATGAAATCGGGCAGCACAAACCCTTTTTCTCCGTTCAGAGTAACTTCGATATCAAAAAGCGGTTTTTCGAGACTCAGAGTCGGCGCATCCGGTTTTTTTGCAAGCCAGCCCGCAACTTCAGACAGGCTTTCGAGGGTGGTGCGCTCAAGGCCGCTGTCAACCGGTACCGGGCATCCCCGGCGGAAGAGGGCATGTGCATAGCCTTCGCTACAGATAACCGTGCCGTCCATTCCCCGTCGAAAGGCCAGAATTACCCAGTAAGGTGGGCGTGCACCGTCCTGAGCTTCGCCATTAATACTGACTCCGCGCTCCGGACGAAACTGCCGCTCTCCGTCCGTCCAACGAAACGAGACTTCATCGCGGGTTACATGATCGGACATAAAAATCTGAAAGAACATGCGCGTCCTCCCAGCTGGCCAGTGAGTGTCCGGACGTTCGAGCTCCTGCATCAGTTTCTCCATGCCGTGTACACTCATCGCCGGTGAAAAACGAACAATATCTGAAAGCCTGCGATCACGGATAAACTCGATATTTTCCGTAACAGTCCGAAGTGCATTGACGGATTCGGTCACTCCACGAACCGGAAGGGGATGCAGCGTAGTCATACGGTTAAGTCCCGCGTCCTCTATCAGTGAAAGCAGCAGGCGCGCAATACGCGAACGCCGAGTCCGGCGAGTACGATCATCTGCCGGAGCGACCGGACGCGCCGGAGACTTAATCCGGGTTTCGGAGTCGTCAGGCGGCAGAAAACTCCGGTAACTGATACGCTGGCTGCCAGCTGTTTTGCGGGTTCCGGAGGAGGTAGCACCGGTATCGCCACTGAACGGGCGGTACATCGCGCAGTCTGGCGCATGTTCATGGTTAAACCCGGCCAGAAAAAGTGTGCCAGTATCCTGCATAAGGTTAGCGCTGTTCATCGCCGGCGAATCGCCGGGCACACAGTCACACTGCAGCCAGGCTTCCCTCTGACGCATTTCCAGGAGAACCTTTTCTGCCAGCACGTATTGCTCACGCCCGGCGGAAATCCGCCGCCCGGACACGTTCTTGACGGCCGTTTCTTCGTCGTTGTCCAGCCAGCGAATAAGGCCGCCCCGAGGAGCTTTTTTACGGACAAGTTTCATGGCCATACAGAAGGGGATCCTTTTCTGCGTGAGTAAGTCGTCTACGGAATTGATCTGCTGCAAAGCAGATCACCGAGCAAGTTCATGGCCATTATAATCATCAAGAAAGCTACGAGCGAGAATGCGTATGTGACGCTTATCATGTAATTCCCTCGCCACTTGGGCGCTCCGGTAATTCTGTCCAGATGTAGTAGTGAGTTTCAATTCTGGGCTATCACCACTCTGGTCTTGCCTTTTGAATCGTCCCCCTCCAGATCGGCAATCACACCTTTCGGGTTATTCACCCATCCGTCCGGGTCATAAACAAAACAGATCAGCGTGTCACAGTTCGGATGGGCGCGGTAACGGGCCATATCAATTATCAATTCTTCTCCGATTTGCCTCGCCCCCAAAGACTTACGAGTTTTCTTAACCTCAATAACTATCTTCTCTTTTTTAAGTAAAAAGTCCTGTCTGGAGGAAGAGCCAGCATAACTCGGCGAAGCCTCTTCCGGTCTGACATCATCGAAATGCAGGGTGAGAAGTGCATGAACCAGATCCTGAACGTCATACTCGTCATTAACCTCAATGGTTTCTCTGTCATTATATCGTTTTTTCAGTTGGCGACAGAACGCTGGAAATCTTTCAAGAATGTTAATTAGCAGATCTAAACTATCAGTTTCTTTAAATACTGAACTTGAATTCCGAGTGAGAGCATAATCCACGTCAGCTTTAGCGGCGTCGAAGGTCGGTTTTAATTGCGTGGTGAGAATCTCATAGTTCGAGACATAAAAACGTTTCAGAGCCCTATTAAAGTCATTATAAAAATCTGAATCTTTTCCGTAGCTGTCTTCAAGTAACTTTTTAACGCGGCCAATCCATGTCTTGTACTTTCCTGAATCAACATTCATGCTGTTTGCTTTAAGTAGAGTGTTGTATTGCATATTTTTGGTTGATAAAAGATCTTGATAGTCTGCTTCAAGTGAGTCAAACCGTTCTGCTAATGTTTTCTGCATGATAGTGCTGTCCGTTGTGCTAATTGAGTCATCTCGGAATATACCATGTCACTGCTTATTCACTCATATTAGACTTTCAGGTAATTCTGTTCAGTTCCGCTAGCGGAGACAGAACAGCGCGTATAAAATTAGACCAGACCAGCGTTCTGAGTGGTTATGATGGCTGCGCGGCCAGATCCCAATCTGCTGGCACATCGGCATAGTGTCAACTGCTGCAGCTCGTTTTTCTGCTGGCATTCCCCGCCATCGATATGCGGCAGCGTTCGCAGAACTACCGATAAATCCCGTCAGGTTACGTAATTCCCCGCGCCACCAGGCACAACCGCTACTCGCCTGGTAGAATAATAGAAAATTCCCCGGTCAGGTAAGATAGAGTTATTAACTAGAGGATAAGCTAATGAAAAATGAAAAAATTGTATTTAAAGACTTTACGCAGCAAGAGGTACAAGGCGCTACTATTTATTCGACACGTAATGAAACGACTGAAGAAATATTAGCCCGTATCAATGCATGGCTAGAGCAGCAAAATGGCACTGTAATTAATATGGAGACTTTATACTTCGATAAGAAATTAGTTTTACGGGTATGGATGAGAAGCTAGATAGCACCTGCCATCAGGCCGCTTGAGCGGCCTTTTTTACGCTCCTCGTTTAATTCCCCCTTCCGTTAGACATTCCGGTCATTCTGTCCAGTTCTGCTGGCTGCGTGGCTGAATGCAAAGTTGCAGGCATAACGCGCCATCGATGCGCCGGTGGACTCGCAAAACTGCAAGCATAGAGCCACTTTGCGGAACGCATGCACAAGCTTATCCATCCTGATCAATCATCATTCGTCATATAGACATTGCAGGTTTTTCCTATAGAATAGGGTTCTATTTTTAACTCTAAGGAGTGCATGATGAATAAAGAAAAAGAGCTCATAGAATATCTCGAAGACAGACCATGTGTTTTAACTGGCAAAGATTATAGACAAGTAAAAAAATATTATTTTGCTCTATTAGAATTATTCCTTGAGAAAGGAATAGATATGAAAGAAGATGCAGTTGGAGAATTATTAGAAATACTGTCTGCTACTGATAATGGAGATCGCGCCACCGTATTAAACATCACCCAACATCCAGAAGAAGTAGCAGATCGCTTTAAATGAATAGAATAACTCAGACAGGTCACATAGTTTTAGATTTAGTTGTAGAAATTTAGTTTCGGGCATCAAATAAGCACGAAACTAAATTGCAGATCAATTAAAACGAAAAAAAATACAAGCTCTTAAGAAAATTTAAATTAAATTCCCTACATACAACGCCAATTCATTATGCTGCTTTTCCGTTATTTCATCTCTTAATAAAGAGGCCAAAATAAAGCCAATAGCAATACCTTGATTATACCTATCAGCATTTCTACCAGAAATTATCTCATCAATCGCTTGAGCTAACGCCCAGCAAGCTGGTAATGGCATATGTTGAATGATAAATGAAATATTGGAAGGCAATTTTGATAAAGCTTCAGCAGCTTTTCTTTTTATTTCTTCTTGATTCATGATTTTCCATTGCACCTTATGCTTGTCAGTACATCTAGTGATACATTAATAGGATACTATTTAAATCGCAAGAAACTTAACCTGCGAGATTTTGGTCCGTATGCATTCACGAATGAATTCTACCAATTCTCCGTTAATTCTGGCCAGTCGTTTTCCCGAAAAGTCTAAGAATTCACTTGGCCTACAGCTGTTACTGTTTACCGCGCTCTGGACACCATAGCCTCGCCGTTCACCGTCTAGATCACTCTGGCCTAATGTGTTACCGCCGCCAGCCTGGACGGCGCGGTGATTCTGTCCAGATCTAATCAGGTGATATCCGACCATTTACAAAAAAACAGTCCGACTACATAAAAAACTATCCGTCCTGGACATTCCGACACTATCGGAAAAAATGTCCAGTAAATATTTTTGGCGATCGTATTTATTATTCTTGACCTGCAAAGCAAACCGTGAATTCTGCTCTGAACGGGCGAGGGGCTGGAAATACCCGTCGAGCATGTCAGGCGGTCACATTCGGGTATGCTTAATGTGAGCTGCAGAACTGTTGCAGGGATCAGGGGTACACCCGTCAAATGAACCACTCATCTGTTACCCCTGCAACGGTGACCACTTATAAGTGACCTTTCAGCAGGGCCACGGCCTCCGCGCCGGGCATCTGGAACTGCACCCGGTGCCGCGCCGCGACATCGAGCGCAAACACCTTCGTGTACACTTCCGTCGAGCTGATACTTTTATGCCCCATCAGGCTCTGCAGCACCTTGAGCGGAATACCGGCATACAGCATGTGCATGGCATAGGAGTGGCGGAAGGTGTGCGGCGTCACCGGCACGGAGAACGTCACGCCGTCGGCCGCTGCGGCGTCCACGGCTTCACTGATCCACGTCCGTGCCGTCCGGTCGGTGATCTCCCACAGACGCGCCTTTTCCGTCCTGCCGGTGCGCCTGTTTTTGCGTTCCAGTGGTATTTTCAGGGTGGCCACCATCATCTCCAGCTGGCTGACGTACTGGCTGTCGGACAGCGGAACCAGACGATGCGCCTGACTGCCGGCCGGCGCACGACCGGCCGTTCTGGAGGCTTTTTCCGCGCGCTGTTTCAGCGTGGCCAGCTGCACGAACGGGTACGGCGGCGCCAGCGAAAAATCCCCCCGCGTCAGGGCCAGCGCTTCGTTGATGCGCGCGCCGGTATTCCAGAGTGTCGCCAGCAGCATCCTGCGGTGAAGATCCGGCACGTAGTGGAGCAGGGCGCTCACTTCCGGCGCCAGCAGGTATTTCGGCAGTTCATCGTGTACAAGAGCCATCTGGCGCAGCGCAAGTGCGGCCGGATAGTCGATGGCCACAGGGAGCGACGGTGGCGGATGCAAAGGATGAGAATAGGGAATAACGCCGCTCATAATTCCAGGTTCTCCGGGTAGTTCGGATCAGCAAACATTTTTCTTTCTTCAGCGGCTTGTTTAGCCCTTCGACGACGCTCCTTTCGCCACACATCCCACAGAACAGGCTGAGCAGACAAAGGCGAAACTGCAAGAGGTGTATCGGGAAATCCGGCCATCTTGCGCAGACGTCGGGCCTGAATGATGGCTTTAAGCCCCAGACGGGCATACTGATACCGGCGCTCACGGAAGTATTCTTTACGCTCTCCATCCGGGGCTGCATAGCCAGCGACAGCGATATCTTTATGGGCTTCCTTCTGAAGAACCACGAGTTCCCTGATTCGGTACATCAGACGTACATCGAGAACCTGCCAGTCTCCACTGACGTCTTTGAAACTGAGGTCAGGAAAGTCGACTGTTGGTACGAAGGTGTGTTGAAGAAATTCACCATCTATATCTTTATCTTCATCTTCATCTTCACCCAAGTCCGCAGCAACATCGGAGCAGGATTCGGCGAACTTTTCCAGCAGGAACACCAGTTCAATGGAGATAAATTGCCGTGCCTGTTTTATTTTTTTCTCTGCAGCCTCCCTTTCTCGTTTGCCGGTGAAGTAATGAGTCATTCTCACACCGAAAAGGGCGGCGCCGGCAGATGAAACCGCCGTGATGATCTGTGGCCACAGGCTGGCGCTGTCCTTCACGACCTTCACGCCTTCGGTGGCAATAAACCAGTCAGCCATAGTTGTTCCTTTATAATGAAATCCCGCCATTAATCGCAACGTTTATGGCCCCCTGCGAGCTTTCTTCTTGATGCCTTTAGGCTTAGTCAATTCTGCCAATTGGCCCTCGCACAGCGAAATTCGAATGCATTGTTCCTCTATACGAGCTGATATGTGAGTAATGTTAGTGCTGTTCTGCGTATTTCCTGTGGGACGGGGGCGCGGTAGCAGAGTCCATTCCTGAGCATCCTCATCCCATTCAGCAACTTCCTCACCTTTTGAATTCAGAATCACAAAATAGTCATCGCCATTGCTGTCTTTAGTCTTTCGTAAATACACATCGCCATATTCCATATTGACGATAAAGACGATCTCCCTAATCTGAGATTCACTTCCAGGCACCTCTGTCATTTAGCGTCCTTACGATTAATTTTTTAAATAGTCACTCAGGGTAATTATGACGAGCGGCAGAACTATCTGCGCACAACCCTGCGTCTGTCACTGGGATGATTTTTCCATGCCGTCATCATTTACACGATGATAATAAGCAGCCATATAGCCACGCTGTTAAATTACCGGATGGCCGTTCCGGTCAGATCCGATTTATTGCCTATTCACCATTTTCCGGAAGTGTACCACGGTGAGGAAATAATCATACCGCTGTTTTCTGCTGTTGCGCGCCGGGTCACGCGGCAGGGGAGAGGCACAACATATAGCGTCATGATCAACTGATAACACCGCTACATATTGTATTTCCTGGCCGCTGCGCGCCGGGGTGCGGAAAGAAGATCCGGGACTACCTTTTTTCGGATCTCGTATAGGGAAGAAAACAATTGGTGCTGATAGGGCACTAATTATCTTTGATTATTGCGATGAATGGATTATTGCCTTTCAGGAAGGGAATGTCGCTGATTATTGCCCTGAGTGGATAAATCAGCCTGACAGCGGATCAGCGACAAAGTGACACGTATCATTTTCACCCTGAACGTCCTGCCTGACCTCAGGCATCGTGTCCGGTCAGTAAAGTCCACTATGTGCCAACAGCGGACCTTCAACTCAGTAAACTCGTCAGCTCAGTGCAAGGTACGGATATCACCAGCTCGACCTGCTTCAGGGCTAATACAATGTGCCCTTCGGCGAATTATGACTTTTTCATCGACATCACCTCCGCTTCAGGGGGGCTGTATCATCTTGGAATTTTGTTTCTGAATGGAGCAGGATTTTGGATCAGGGGTAGCTTTCACTGCATTAAAAAAAAATGAAAAAATCCCAATAGTGCATTTGACGTAACTGGTGCATTTAGTGAACTATTGAATCGAAAGTTATCATTCGCGACCTGGAGTTTAAGGATGTGAACTTTAATGAATGGCGGACTGAGCCCAGTAGTCATCACATAGCATGTGTCCGTTAGGCTTCAGGCCGGTAGGAATAGGTGTATGCCGGAACGCCCCCTAATTAACTTTATTTTTTAGATATCAAGACCTGTTAACGGGTGTTATTTCTTCCTTTTATTTGCTGAGGTAAACACAATGAGTATCAATCCTTATGGCACGGATCTGTTCACCGCTTTCTACAATTCAAATGATGCCGAAATTGCTTCACAGCTGGTTGAACAACGGCTTTCCGGTTCATTTAAAGACCATTCACCCGTATTTGGTGCCGAACCCAATAAGGCAGGTTTTAAAGCGAGCGTGCGGTTCATAAACAGTGCTTTTAAGCAGGTCTACTATGTGGATCGGGTGATCGAGCAGGGGGATACCGTCGTCGCCATTTGGCATGCAGCAGTGGAGCATGTCGGACAATTCCTTCATGTGCCGGCGACAGGCAAACATTTTTCCCTGAATGGCATAACAGCCTATTCGCTTTCGGACGGTAAAATAACCGGCCACTGGGAGCAATTCGATCAGCTCGCGATGCTACAGGCTCTCGACATCATTCCGGGTTTTGGAAAATAAGAAGGTGATGTGATTATTGCCCAGGGGAGATTTAGCCCGTCCGGAGCCGGGCAGACTACCTCAGAACAGAACGGCCATGTATTATGTTATGGACAACGTGTGTCGACTTAACCAACTCAACTGGATATATATGGGCGGCTATGACCTGCCATCATGTGGCGTTGCGAGATTTCTTTTATTACTGGACGGCCCTTGGGCAACATTGATTGTGAGGGAACTGCTGCGCGGCCCTCAACGCTTTAGTGAGCTTCGGAAATCGCTCCCTGGCATCAGTGCGCATACACTGACGCATCGGTTACGACGCTTTGAAAAAAGCGGGCTGGTTATGCGTACGGCGTTTGCGGAAACCCCGCCGAGGGTTATTTATGAGCTTACAGCTTTAGGGGAATCTTTAGAACCAATATTACTGACAATGAATACATGGGGGCAAAAGTTACCGGATGAGACTCTTTGGTCAGCACTCACTGATAATAATAAACATGAAGAATAGTTTCGATATTTTTCATAATTATTTAACAATAACCACCATCCTTATTAAAAGGCAAAAAAAACTGTTCGACACGAGTAATTTTAGATTATTGAAACAGACAACTCTTGCATCACATTTATATCAACACAGACTTATATAATCATTAGTTATAGTGTGCTTCATAAGTATATGTGAATCTAGTGCATCCTGCTGTCGTCAGGATGAATGCTGTGTACAACTAAAGTAACTATATTGGTAAGTCACTATGAATCTTATCTGATAGGGTTTGTCATCTGTAAATAATTTACTATTCCACGACCCAGTTAACTATAGAGAGTATAAAATGAAAATTGCCCTAATAGCCCCAACAGGAAAAATTGGATTTGAAATTGCCAGGGAAGCTATCCGCAAAGGTCATACCGTTATCGGAATTGTCAGAACTGAACGTGCTGTCCCAAAAGGGCTGGAAGGAATTCAGCTCAGGGTCATCGATATTTCAGATACCGCTGCGTTTGCAAATGCTATCCGTGGTGTGGACATACTTGCAAGTGCATATGGGGTACATGGAGAACACATTGGAACTTTAGTTGATGCTGCCCAGTCTATAGTCAGTGCTGCCCGCGCTGCAGAAGTTAAACGTGTCATTGTTGTTGGTGGCGCGGCAAGCCTGGAAGTGGCTCCCGGTGAAAAACTGCTAGATGCACCGTACTTTCCTTCCGATTATTATCCTTATGGTTTAGCCCATGATAAAGCATATAAAATTTATCAGGCTTCAACTGATTTAAAATGGACGTTCTTTTCTCCGCCGGCGGAGATTGGCCCCGGAGAAAAAGTCGGTAATTATCAAACTGGAGGAAAGGATGTTTTAAAAGACGCTGATGGGAACAGTCGTATTTCCTATGCTGATTATGCGGAGGCGTTTGTAAATGAGATAGAACAGGGGAATAACATCAACAGTATTACGACTGTTGCTTATAAATAATTATATCCGGGAGCAGAGAGCAAATCATTATCTTCTTATCAATGAAACCATGATGCTTCGCTGCACAAACAGATGTTACTGTGACCAGCTCCCCATTCATTAACACGCATTAACAACTATGGGATAAATTACGAACTTCCGTTGTTCGCCCCACGTGGACCTTCAGCTCAGTTAGCACGTCCGCTTCGTGACGGAAGCGGACATATGTTGTTTATTCTCTCTTACTTCTGCGAACGCTGGAACGGGTGAATGAATCAGGAGCCCGGCAAAATGATTTATTTCATGTTGAGTGCAAAATTCTCACGGGCCCAGGATTTGAAAGTTGCCGGTTGAAATTCTGCAACTCTGTTTGCCAGTGCAATCGCCGTTTCATGCGAACCCGGGCCAAGGTAGGTATATTTTTCATAATACGCCAGCGTATCGCCCAGTGCTTCCGCGCCAGGAAAGAAACCGGCATAGACGTCGCGTGGAACCTGTTTAAAGGTTACCGGGTACCCAAGTTGATTTAGCGTATCAACAATCTCACTGAAGCTGAGGAAATCGCCGACCAGTGGCAGATAGTCGCCTTTTCCTGCGAAATCAGGATTTGCAAACGCACCGGCCACGATTTTTCCCAGCTCGTTTATGTCGCCCATATGAATGCAGCGGACGTCGGGGTTAATTGGCAGAACCCATCCATAACTCCCGTCCTGTTGTTTTTGTGGACCAAAGGGGCCGGAGAAGTTCTGATAATAAGCCGGTGGCACGACAAAGGTGTGATAAGTGAAGCCAGCCGCTTTTACCTGGCTGTCTATTCTGGCTTTATTGGTGAACTGCGGGAGCCTGAATTCACCCTGACTGACCGAATCAACGTCGGGGAGCGTGGACCAGATAAAGTGTTGCACGCCGCTTATTTTTGCGGCTTCGATCGCGGATGTTGCCTGCGCCTTCTCATCTGTGCCCTGGCGCCAGTAATCAGTGACCAGAAACACACCGTGTACACCCTTCAGTGCGTCATTAAGCGATTCAGGCTTTTCAAGATCCGCATACAGGACTTCATCAGCCTCTCCTGTATAGCTCTGAGGGTTGCGGGACAAGGCCCGGACCCTGAACTGACGGGCAGCTTTTAGCGCCTGCACCACGCCTTTTCCCTGGTGGCCGGTTGCACCAAACACGGCAATAATTTTCTTTTCTTCTGGCATTTCACACCTTCTGGATATCGTTCTGGATAAATGGCCAGGCAACCTGTTTTGCCCGGATATCGTCAGGGAAAGCTTGCCGCTGAGCGTAATCCGTGACAATACTCTTTAAACTGTCATCACCTGACCGAAAATGATCCATATGGCGCTTGCTGCAGAGACCTCCGAGCTTATTGCGTTTACGAAAACTGTCGATGCAAAATCACTTTCCCGTGCCGCAGCTGAACTGGGCATTCCCCGCGCAACCGTGAGCCGTCGGATCGCGCAGCTTGAAAAAAAGCTGAACGCCCGTCTTCTCCTGCGCACAACCCGGAGCCTGGTACTGACGGAACCGGGAAGCATCTTTTATAAAGAAGCCATTATCGCACTTGAGGCGATAAGACAGGCTGAACAAAGTGTATCCCGAATCGGAGGCCATTTAAGGGGGGACTTAAGAGTATCGATTCCCCCCGGTATGAAAAAAAGCTTCCGCGCGATGCTGTGTGAATTTACAGCTCAGCATCCTATGCTGCGCGTCCATATTCATACCTCCAGTCATCATGTCGATTTACGAAGCGGGGGATATGACGTTGCACTGAGAGCCAGCACTCACATGCAGCCCGGGTTGATTGCCCGCACGCTTTTTCGTGACCCGGTTATTGCCGTCGCTTCACCGGGCTACCTTTCAGGGATGGGGTTTCCTGTCACCCAGCATGACCTTAAAGAGCATCATTGCCTTGTGGGTTTGTCGCGTGGAGAGTTACCCGATATGTACTGGCCTTTACTTTCCGGAGACCGGGTAAAGGTGGAAGGCACCTTTTTTACTGACGATATTTCGCTGCTTTGTGAGGCCGCCTTAAACAGCCGTGGCATTGCACTATTGCCTGAAGAGTTGATTCGCGGACACCTGCAGCAGGGCGCTCTCCTCCCTGTACTGAAAGATATCATTGGTACTGAAATGCAGATTGCTGTCGTATACCCGGATCGTCACTTTTTATTGCCTCAGGTGCGTGCTTTCATCGATGCAGTCGTTATCTGGGTAGATTCAGAACTCGGGGATCAAAAGAGTCGTAAGCGCTAGTTACATGTGCAGGTTAAACAGTTTCTGCCCTGTGTAAAAGTAGTCCTGAGCCCCGACACCGGACGTCCGCTTCTCGCTCTAAGCGGACCTTGAGTGCGGCCCTCCACTTTGTGCCAGAAACGGACGTTTATGCAGATATTGCCGCTGTAAAAGCAACTAAATCTGCAAAGCAGGATTTGCTTAAAGCAACATAGCCACCAGTACCATGCACAACAGCATCACGTAGATTCGCGCGTGCCAGACATCAGGGACGGCGGGAATCACCCGGCGGCTAAATACTATACCCGCCCAGCCAGCCACCAGGAGCAGGCCCAGAATCTTCAGGCTGATAAAACCCACAAAACCGCCTGCCGAAATTTTGTGCCAACCACTTATCGCATAGGTCACCGCACCGCACAACGCCACCGGCAGGGAAAGCGGATTAGCCGCGCTAATACACTCTCGCATCGTATGACCGTGTCGGCGCAACAACGGCACCGTCATTACGCTGCCACCCACGCCCAGCAATGCGGCAATTGTGCCGATTAGCATACCGCCACCGGTGACCGTCAAAAGTGACAAACGACGCGGCGCATTGCCGCTGAAGAAACCTTTGCGCAACAGACAGTCCCCAATTGTCATCAGCATATAAAAAATAAACAGCTCGCGAATCAACACCTCGCTTAATATTCCCGCCAACCACGAACCGGCCACTGCGCCCACTGCGATAAACCACAACAGCGGGAATAAGATGGGCAAAGAAAGCCTGCCCGCACGCCAGTTTTGAAAGCTGACCCAGCCCGCGTTAAAAATCATCACCGCCGTTGAAGTGGCCACGGCGATATGCATCGCATCACTTGCCAGCGGTGGCTGCCGCACCAGCAGCTGGTAAACAAACGGTACCACTACAAAGCCGCCGCCAAAGCCAAAAAGCACTGTTGTCATGCCGGTAGTAAAACCGGCCAGTGCGATAATCATCAGATCGTTCAAAGAAGTATCTCGTTGTGAAAATGAGCCAGCAGCTTATCGCGCCAGCGCACCGCTTCCCATTTGCATGGCGCTCAATTATCCTTTCAAACCGGTCAGAAGGAGGCGAATGTGCGAAACGGAAAAATTGACGATTTAGATCATCTGAATCGGGAGGTAGTAGCGCTAGGAAACGACTATGCGGAGGGATTTTTCCTGCAACCACACCAGCACCGCCGCGCGCAGCTTCTGTATGGCGCAACAGGACTGATGCACGTTTCAACCTGTGACGGAGAATGGGTGGTTCCCCCACAGCATGCGGTATGGATCCCACCCGACACCATACACGCGGTCCGGTTTGTGGGCGTTACCACCCGTAGCTTATATATTGAACCCACATACACGATGGGGTTTATTAAACACCGTCGCTGTGAAGTGGTAAGCGTATCGCCATTACTACGTCAGTTACTGCTTGAAGCGGTGGATTTGCCGCCGCTATATGAAAGCGCACGCGATTGTGCGCTGGTAAAGTTGCTATTACTGGAACTGGCGGCAATGCCGGTTCGCGAGTTCGACATTCCGCTTCCCCGACATCCGGCTCTGCTGGCGCTTTGTCAGGCGTTTTTAATCGCCCCGTCTGTTCACGATCCTGCTGAGCGCTGGGCCAGGGCGCTGTTTATGAGCGCCAGCACATTTCGCCGCCTTTTTTTACGGGAAATCGGCATGTCATTTTCAGCCTGGCGCCAGCGAGCTTGTGTGGTCCGCGCGCTGGCGTTGTTGATAACAGGCAGGCCGGTGTTTGACGTGGCGCTCTCTCTTGGATACGACAATGCCTCATCGTTCGCGACGATGTTCCGTCGCGTTACGGGGCAGACACCCTCATTTTATCATCCTGTATAATCTCAAAACGACTGCATATTCATAATGTGCACTATTCGCTCAAAGCGAACCTTCTGCCAGTTGTGAAAGATAACCCTTCGCACGAAGGTTCTTACCAGCTACTGTCTCATACATCCCTCCGAACCGGCAGCTAATAAAGATCCGACTTTGCCTTTTTCCGGATCTGCGCGGCGGGAACGCGGTCAGGGATATGAATTAAAAGAAATATGAATAAAACCATATCAGATATGATATCTGTCATTTTTGATAAAAGAATACCTGATATGATTTTTAACAGACTACATATTAATCATTCAGAATATGATTTTAACCCTTACCGCACATAACCAGACGGAGCGTGCAGGATGAAAGACGAAGTGACGTTTTCACTCAGCTATGAGCAGCTTTTGCAGGAAACGGAAGAAGAAATTAAAAGACTGGTGAATGACAACTGGAA
Organism: Enterobacter sp. R4-368; assembly: GCF_000410515.1. Taxonomy (NCBI): domain Bacteria; kingdom Pseudomonadati; phylum Pseudomonadota; class Gammaproteobacteria; order Enterobacterales; family Enterobacteriaceae; genus Enterobacter; species Enterobacter sp. R4-368. Next base: position 24,058 of record NC_021492.1, read on the forward strand.
GGGCACACGCGGATTTCTTTCCAGGTGGGAGCAGGCCAGTGGTGTGCAGACCTTCTTTACAGTCCTGGCGGCAAAGTGCACTGACGGAACGGATAAAGCACAGCAGTTAAGGGTGAGAGAGGATGAGATCCGCCTGCAGCGCCTGCTTGACTTTCGTCCGCGCGGACAATTATGATCCGCCGGCCGTCACCGCTGCAGCGCAGTATTCTCATCGTGCTGGCCGCCCTCGGTGCCAGACGTCCGGGGCCGGTGGCCACCCGGGATATCGAGCGGCTGCTGGCGCAGGGCGGCGATCGCCCGGTGTACGGGCCGAACCTGCGCGCCTCCTGCCGGCGTATGGAAGACGCGGGCTGGCTGCGCCTGCTGCGCGCGCCGAATCTGCAGCTGGCCGCTGAACTGACGGATGCCGGCCGGGCGCTGGCCACCCCGCTGCTGGCCGCCGAGCAGGAGAAGACACTGGCCCGACAGCGTGCCACCGACGTCCGGGTGCTGCCGCTGGTGCCGGCCATTGCGGAAGGCAGTCCCGGTCCGTCCGGTGACGATGTGCCGGTCTGTCTGGAGGGGGTCACGCACACCGCGTGCCGGGGGGATTTTGTGATACGCCTCGACGGCACCACCTGCCTGCAGCTGTGGAACACCGGCGGCCGGGTAACCCGGATTGCAGGCGACCCCCTGCAGGTGGCCGGCTGGCTGCAGGCCTGCCATGACGCCGGGATGGCGATCGGGGTGCGGGTCAATGAGAGCCCGGAGCCGCACGACGAGTTGCTCCCGGAGACAACGCACAAACCTGCCGGGGAGGTGCGCCCGTGAAATTCAGCCGGACAGAACGGTGGCTGCACGCCTTTTCCGTGGTGGCCTTTACCCTCCTGATCCTGATTATTCTTTTTGGCCAGACAGTGAAAGACAGTGGCCCGGCCGAGTGGCTCTCCGCCCTGCTCAATCTGGTCATGGCCGCAGCCGCCGTCGCAGCCTATCTCACTGCGCGCAGCTGGCTGCCCCAGCTGACCACCCAGGAGGGCTATAAGCTGGCGATTCATCTGGTGAACAACGAACTTATCTGGCTGGATAAACGGAACCGGCTGTTAAGCGATACCGGCTCCGTATTTGAAGTCGCCCGGGAAGCCTTTAAGGGCAGGGAAATCAGTCTGCTTACGAGGAACCGTCTGGTGGATGCCATCGCCAGGCTGGAACAGACCACGAAAGAGAGCCGGCGGCGTAGGGATGAAATCGATAATGCGATATTCCGGATGCAGACCTACGGCCTCCGTGTCGCGAACGACAGGCAGTCACCTATGGCGGATATGCTGGAGAACCACAGGAAAAGCCTCGCTTTTGCAGGAACCCTGCTGGCTATCGTCTCGAAAAATTTCAACAACCGGGGAACATCTTTCAGCCAGGAAGGCCGACTTTTCGACGAGAAGAGACGGGCCAGGCTGGCACAGCTTAACTCTGATGATACCGCCGCGCTGGCCTCCGCATCAGTGGCTTTAGAGGGGCTTACCAAGTGCTGGGCCATGATGGTGCAGGCTCACCGTGAGTTTACCGGCGAAGATCACCGGATTGGTAAGCTTTTTATTGTGAGCAAAGACTGAACTCTGCCATGAACCCCCACGGGAGCTTTTTTGCCGATCAACCGGTCAATGACCACACGCAGTACTTGCCCGGCGTCAGGCGGCGAACAGGCCGCCGAACGTAAAATTATGCGTCCCGGAAATTCCGTCGGTTCCGGCTGAACATCTATGCCAAACGGCTTCAGCCACTCCCCTTAAAAAGCACGGCAGGACGCCGTGCGTTTCCACAATTTAACTACAGGCACAGTACAGAAACGGTAACCCGCCCTGTCCGGACAGGATATATCTGTCCGGACAGGGCGGGTTGGACAAGCCCGGAGGAACCGGGCGCGGCAGCGGCCTTTCAATTGTCGGACGACAGCAAGTTATCGGCTGACATAAGCCAGGATTCACGTCAACGGGCAGGAAATGGCGGAATAGCAAAACCGCCAGGATCGGCAGCGGCATTCCACTGCCACCACCGCCCCGGTCCGTATTCCCTGTCATAGTGAGCCACCTTTTCCTGCTTCCGCCGCAGGTATTCCGGCGTGTTCATGCCAAACACTGGACTGACCCCGCCCCGGTAGACGATCCTGCCCTATAGTTGGACTGACCCCGCCCCGGTAGACGATCCTGCCCTATAGTTTGAGCATAGGAGGAGCGTATGGGCACACCACGATTTACACCTGAATTTAAGGAAGAAGCCGTCCGTCAGATAACGGAACGCGGTTATTCCGTCGCCGAAGTTTCTGACCGGCTGGGCGTTTCAGCACACAGTCTCTATAAGTGGTTACGGGCTATTAAACCCGATAACAGCGAGCAGCATGCCCGTGATTTACTGGAAGCGAAAAGCGAGATCCTGAAGCTCAGGGCCCAACTGAAGCGCACTGAGGAAGAACGGGACATACTGAAAAAGGCCGCGCGGTACTTTGCAAGGGAGCCCGACTGAAGTACCGCTTTATCAATGAGCACCGCACTGTATGGGGTGTCATGACGATGTGTCGGGTGTTGTGCGTTGCCCGGGCCGGGTTTTATGCGTGGCTGCATAACCCGGTCTCCGCGCGGGATAAAGATAACCAGCGTCTGCTGACGCTTATCCGTGACTCCTATTCACTGAGCGGAGGCGTATACGGTTACCGCCGGGTTCATGGCGACCTGAACGAAATCGGGGAAATCTGCGGTAAAAATCGGGTGGGCCGTATTATGCAACTGAACCGGATTAAAGCCGTGCGCGGCTATAAAGCTCCGCGTCGTATCGCCGGCAGACCTTCAGTGGTTGCGCCTAATCGTGTGCAGCGGCAGTTTACCGTTGTCCGGGCCAATCAGGTCTGGGTAACCGACATTACCTATATCCGCACCTGGCAGGGCTGGTTATATCTGGCGGTGGTTATCGATCTCTTCGCCCGTAACGTGGTGGGCTGGTCGATGAAACCCACTCTCTCACGCGAACTGGCGCTGGATGCGCTCATGATGGCCGTGTGGCGACGAAAACCGGACGGCGAGGTTATCGTACATAGCGAGGTCCGCCTGGAAAACGGAAAAAATCCTACGTTAAGCTTTTTTAAGCAGGCATGAAGGGCTGCTTTGAGCGAACAGCGGAAGTAGTCATTTTTGTGGTCTGTGAACTGACCCCACCCCGGTAAAACCGATCCCGGCAAAGGGGGCGGGATCGGTTTTAGTTTTAAAGGTTATGATAAAAATTAATTATGCTATTTAGATCAGTAGACCACTCGGATATCTTTCGTCCATCTTCGTTATGAGTTTCACGTTTTTCGACATAATCATTAATATTCTCTGGATTAAATCCAAGATGTTCATCCAAGAAAATCATTTTATTTTGGATAAGTACATTTTTGCCTTCAAGATACAACACCCAAGTAAATACAAAGTTTGTATGACCGGGCTCATACATAGATACTGCTAATACAGCATGATTTCCGCGCTGCAAACCCTCCTCGATGGAGCGTTTCCAACTATTCCTGTAATCTTTAATATTCCAATAAGCTAATGGAATGTTGAAGTTTTCCTTAAATTCATTAATCACGATCGATGAAGGTAGAACCATTTCATCCCATTCTTCAATCGGAGCATTTTCCGAAAAAATCCCAAACATTATTTGACCTGCTCCCCATAAATTAACATATCTCAATGTTATCAACGTCTGCTTTTGGCACGCAGCGGACATTCCGCCAGTGAACATGGATGAGATCGCATGAGATTGGAATCATTACACTATTGCATATACAGTAACTGCTTTCATCTTCAGGGTATTAACAGTATGGCTTCAGGCTCTCCTGATTTGAGTGACATTAAACACAATGACTGGGTCGACCGTTGGTTCTCACCCATACTGAGGCCGTACCTCAGGCTGGCACGCGTCGATCGCCCTGTAGGTATCTGGCTGGTATTATTCCCTTGTGTGGCAGCACTGTTTCAGGCTTCGAACGGATGGCCTGCACTGAAAGAAACGCTTATTTTTTGCCTGGGTGCTTTTCTGATGAGAAGCGCAGGTTCAACAGTCAATGATATTGCAGATCGTAACTTTGATGCGCATGTGGAAAGAACCCGTTTCCGTCCTTTGGCAAGCGGACAAATTTCAACACGTAAGGCTCTTTTTTTCTTTTTATCGCAATTGTTATGTGCTGCATCGTTGCTTTATTTCCTCGCGCCGTTTACACGTATTTTAGCTTTAGCTGTCGTGCCGCTAGTTATCATTTACCCTTTCTGTAAGCGATTTACCTACTGGCCTCAGGCCGTTCTTGGCGCTGCCTTTAACTGGGGCATGCTGATGGCATGGGCAGAGATTCAGGGAGAAATACCCTTTGGCGCAGTTTTAATTTGGCTTGGCGCGGTGGCATGGCAGATCGGGTATGACACCGTCTATGCCTACGTTGATGCAAAAGATGATGTACGGATAGGCATTCGGTCGACGGCGTTGCTGTTTGGTCCGCACGGAAAGGGCATCATAATGTTTTTCTACGCAGCTACCGTTCTGCTGTGGACATATGGCGGCTGGCTAATGCACATGAAACTGCCTTATGCCATCGTCATGATGCTGATTGCGACGCATCTGTTCTGGCAGACGTGGCGCCTTGATTTAAAGCAGCCCTCCCTCAGCTTCAATCTTTTTCTTCATAACATTCTTACTGGGGTTTTACTCGCGGTTGCTGCAATTGCTGGCACGCTCTGAAAACATAAGTTATCAGGCCAGGCTGAACTCATTTTTAATGTGGAACGTCTATGCCTGTTTCTCATAACAATTATGTCCCTTTCTGACACAAAACTGCCCCAACACAGGGCTTAAAGGGCAGTTCTGAGTGAGGATCATAAGTAGTCAATTTTGTGGTCTGCTCCCACAAAAATGACTACAGAAACAGTTGCAATTCAAAATCACCGCCAAGCGCTATCCCTCCTTTTGCTCTAACAAACGTTTTATTGCCTCCAGCTTTGCTGTCTGACGTCGCATTTCAAGCAGCCTGAGAACGTCGATTACCTGGCTTCCAGTGAATTGAGCATGGCTTAGTGTGTCCATATCCTGGTTCAGTAAATCCAGTTCATCATCAGTAATCGGTGGTCTCATTCTTTACTCCATTCCATGAGCGATTAAAAAATAAGAAGATAATCTCTCTAAAAAAGAAATCATTTTATGCCAAGAAAATCACATCGACGAGTAAGCATGAATGAAATTGTTAGTATTCCGGCAAAATGAACCATTACTTTTAGAGGGTCCCTGGCATCCCAACTTCCGCTTCGGGCACGGAGCGAACTAACTCACTGAGCAAAGGTCCGCTCTGAGCGAGAAGCGGACGTCAAAATCTCGGCGATTCAAGTTGTTTCGGGAAGTTAGCGGTTATGTTTTATCCTGAGCACGAACTTGCGCATGGGCTTCGCAATGACTTTCCGTTTATCTTGATTTGATTTTATAAATCTGAACTTCACTGAGACATTGCATCAAACAGGAATAACTAACTGCGATGTCTACCCCTACCGTTCGTGTAGCACTGTACCCTGTTCAGCCTGATTTCCGACGGAATGTGCCTGCGATACCTTCAGGGTCACGCTTCTTTAAACCCGGGAGTGCGAATTTCTATCCGGTGTTAAGAATTGTCTGTAAATAAGCCGTGACGGTTCAGGAAAACGCAGAAAGCTGTTTTCCAGTCAATTCACAATTGTAAGATAGCCATCTTGCTTTTGCGTTTCACAATATTAGCCAGAACTCGAATACCACGGCGGTGTCTGGTTCGGCATATTGATACTCACTCTGACGATGGACAGTTCAGCCATATGGCAGACGGTAAATCGTTCCACGGAGAAGATAAATGTTTAACCGCATTACGGTAACCCCTCCCGCTGGCGCTGAATCGCTATTGTTCTGGAAACTGAATGGTACGGAAGTGATGTCCCGTTCATTTACACTGAATGTGACCATGCTGAGCCAGGATGACCGTATTGATCGCAAAGCATTACTGGGAAAACCCCTGACTGTCACTGTACCGACACAAAATGTGCAACCGCGTTATTTCAACGGAAAAATAACAGAAGTAAACCTTCAGAATACTGAGCTGAACGGCGTTCGTTACGCGGTCTATCTTCTCAAAATTGAATCCGACTTATGGCCACTGCTGCGCGACCGGAATCAGCGAATTTTTCAGAGCCAGCGTGTACCCGATATTATCAAGACCATTCTGGCTGAATATGGCGTCAGAACGGAAGATAAACTTACCGGTGAATACCGTATCTGGGAATACTGTGTTCAGTATCAGGAAAGCAGCTACAACTTTATTTCCCGCCTGATGGAGCTGGAAGGGATATATTTCTTTTTCCGGCATGAGGCGGACTCTCATACGCTTGTGCTGATGGATTCGGCCGAGAATCATCATCCGGTAAGTGGCTATGAGGTCATCCCATATCACTCCAGCCTTTCGGGAGGAACAACCAGCGAAGAAGGTATAGGGCAGTGGGCTATCAGTGAGCGGGTAACCCCGGGTCTCTACAGTATTGATGACTACGATTTCCGTAAGCCCAATGCCTGGATGTTCCAGGCTCGTCAGAACCCATCGTCCCCATTACCGGGACAGATCGATTATTACGAATGGCCGGGTCGCTTTGTTGATCACCAGCACGGTGAATTTTATGCCCGTATCCGGCAGGAAGAATGGCAGGCTGAGCAGCAACGCATCGATGCCTCCGGCACTGCGCTGGGAATAACACCGGGGTATACATTTACTCTTGAGAACCCGTCAGATACAGACAAAAGCGGTGAGTATCTTGTCGTCAGTGCAGGCTACACCCTTGAAGAGAACAGCTACGCCAGTGGCAGCATGACCGACAGTGTTCATCAAATTAATTGTGCGGTCATTCCAGCAAAGACTACCTTCCGTTCCGCACAACGGACAGAATGGCCACGTACGCACGGGCCGCAAACAGCGCGTGTAGTCGGTCCACAGGGCGAATCTATATGGACTGATCGATATGGCAGGGTAAAAGTAAAATTCCACTGGGACCGACAGGCTAAAGGTGATGACACCAGTTCATGCTGGGTGAGGGTTTCAAGCGCATGGGCTGGCCAGGGTTTTGGTGGCATGCAGATCCCCCGCGTGGGTGACGAAGTGGTTATCGATTTTATCAACGGGGATCCTGACCGACCAATTATTACTGGCCGTGTCTACAATGAAGCGAGTATGCCACCGTGGGAGCTGCCTGCCGCCGCCACGGTGATGGGCTTTATGACCAGGAGTAAAGACGGCCACAAGGATAATGCCAGTTACCTTTTTTTTGAGGACAGTCCCGGACGTGAGCTTATCGATCTGCACTCAGAAAAAGATATGGCTGTATCCGTTGAAAACGATCAGAGCGTCAGTATTGATGGCAATCGCATAACTACCATTAAAAAAGAACAGACTGATGACGTAACCGGTGATGCGAGCTTCCATTACCATCAGAAACGAACAACAAACGTTGATAATGGCGAGCACACCACCATACAGAATGGGCGAAGGTTAAAGATCCTTGATGGCGGGGATTCGGTTGAAGTGACCAGTTATCGCGATACAACGATCAATGGCAGGGAGTCACATCACGTAACCGGGAAACTGACGGAAACCTATGATCAGGGACAGGAAACGACCATCGGTGCTGGTGGCCGAACCGAAACGATACACGACGGGGTGGTGATTAACGTTAACAGCGGCAACTGGACGCATAATGTCAACGACGGCACGATTACGATATTCAGTCCACAGGATATTACTCTGCGCAGCACCACGAAAATCAACCTCGACGCGCCCAACATTAAAAGTAAGGCAAAGGCACATAATGAAAGCTTTACCGGCAACTCTTTCAGCATGACTGGTCTGTCAGAAAGTTTCACCGGTGCTTCTTTTGGCTTTACAACAACAGCCATCAGCACCTCAGTGATGAGTATCTCAGCAGGGGCGTTTTCGATCAAAAACAAACCATTCGAGCTTAAACGTCACGACAATAAAATTCAGTTTGTAAGCGGGGCGGAGACAACTTTATCCGGGCTCCGGACTTTTTTTGGCACGTTAACCACATTTATTTAAGAAGATGAAAATGGCAAATTTCGCGATGTGGGGCCTGATTGTTGCCATCGCTGTAATTACGGTGGTGGTCATTATCGGTATTCGCAATTCCATCGTCTCAGCGCGCATCAACGAGGCAATAAAGAAGGAGGGAACTGAAACCTCCGCACTGATCGTTGACGCGGCTCAGCATCAAAATCAGAACGCCGAAGGCCGGCTATCCCTGAATCTTACAGTCGAATTCACCGCCGGAACGGAAAAGGTTGTGACCAAAAAAGATGTGGTGATCAAAATATTCGATGCCGATGAATTTAAACCCGGGCAGCGAGTAACGATCCGCTATAAAAATGATGCACCGTCACAAATTGTGGTGCTGGGTAATGCTGGTAATTAAGGGGCTGGCCTGGCTGTTCACATCCATCGGTCCCGGACATCTGTGCCGCGCTTTCGGTAGCCTTCGCGAATTTTACTTAACCGAAAGAACAATGCCTGGTCCCCATTAAAGGGGCCGCTTGCAAAATGTCCCTGATACGATGACATGCTTTCCATAAACCAACATAACAGGATGCTGGCAATGGCCGTTCCTGGCACGAAGCTGCCGGAGGTAAATCCAGGGGCAGCTTTGAGCGAGGAACGGGCATTTCTAACAGCATTCAGTGTGAATCAACGGGGAGCAGGTCATCAGTGCACTCGGGATATGCCGGAAGCCGGGCATTAAAGATGCGATGCTGACAATTCGCAAAAATTGTGTCTGTCTTAGCCATCCGTTTAGACCGTTGTAAAACTTTTACGGCATTTTTTGTTACAGTTTTCCCCAGTGACGCTCACAATTTTAAGATTGCATAATAGTAAAAAAATTTGTTGACGCATCAAGGGATAGGGGAGCGTTTATGAGTAGTAGAAAAAGCTACAGACCGCATATTATGCGGATAGATTCCACTCTGGGGGAGTGTGGCAACAACAAGCCAGAAGAAGTTTTGTGGTTTCAGCAAACACTCAGTGAGTCAGGTTATCAAGAACTAACCGGACGAGACGTTAAGATTACAGGCAAGTGTGACAGGGATACAATTGAAGGTATTCGCTGGTTTCAGAATATGCTCTCTATGAAGCCTGCCGGAATGATTCATCCTGGATGATATCTGGCTTCAGGAAGCTATAAATAACGTTGTTTTACAGCCATGGCGTAAGACTGTCGGGGCGGCACAGTTAAAGGTGCCTGAAGGCCAGGTTACCTTTGATGCTGAAGGGAATGATTATATATTCCCGGATTATGCTCCCAAGAGGGCACCCAAAAGACCTGACTATTTCTCCCGAATACTGCACTGGCCTGGCGATGTATCAGGCGTCACACTGGGTCGCGGTTACGACATGAAGATGCGAACTGCTGGAGAGATTTTTTCAACCTTGCGAAGTCTTGGTATAGAAGAATATCGCGCAGTGATTGCATCAAACGCAGCATATCTTAGTGGACGACAGGCAAAGGTTTTTGTCGATACCACATGGCAGCTATTTGGTGAGATAAGCTATGTGCAACAGATTGAATTATTCAAACGTTCTTACTTAGAGAAAAAGAATTACGCCAAACCTTTTTATGAAAAAACAGCAGCAAAAAAAACGAACGCACCCTCATGGGATCAACTCGACCAGAAAATAAAAGATGTCGTTGTCGATATTTTTTACCAGGGCATAAGACATCCAGCAAGTTTAATCGAGGCTGCAATTGCTGGCAGAACAGCGCTTATTAACTTCATCCGGGAAGATTCATCACTTATGCGTTATGAGTCTACAAGACACAGAATCAGGTACTTACAATGAAGAAAATAATGTTAGCGATTATTTTTTTGGCTTTAGCTCCGTCAGCCTTCAGTGCTGAAAAAGCAGATATTATTGCCGGGCCAGAAACTGATACTTGTTGGCGTAATAATGCTGACCGTGGAAAAGCTTCTGAATGCTTACACACTCTTAGTGACAAAAGCAATAAAAGCATGGATGAGCTAATTGCCAAAACAGTCGTGCAAATAAAGGAGAACAATACTGGGCCCGTATATAAAAGTAAGGATCCTCAACTGACCATTGGTGATGTCTTCAGTAAGCTTTTCCTAGAATCGCAAAATTCATGGAAAGAGTATCGCAAGAACTTCTGTTTAGGCGTTGGGTCGCAAATCGGTGAGGACACCTATGATTACTGGCCCTATATTTATCAGTGCCAAATCAATCTTAATAAGCTGCATACTGAAGAGATAAAAATGCTTCATGCCGATCTAGAGTGAGTGAGATTAGTTGCCTGCTGACTGACATTTTGTAGTTCAGCAGGCTTAATTGACCTGCTCCCCATAAATTAACATATCTCAACGTTATCAACGTCTGCGTTTGGCACTGAGCGGACCGGCGCGAAGATCGATGTCCGCTGTGAGCGAACAGCGGAAGTTCTTAATTTATCCCACAGTCGATGACGCATGTTAATAAATGGGGGAGCAGGTCATCTGTGGGAAAGGAATTGCCAGAAACACCGGCTGGGCGATATCTGGCAATTAGACGGATTTATTCACAGGAGGCGTAAAACTCTTCTTTGCTGTTTCCATACCACGCAGAACATTTCTGTGCTGTTGTGGGTACCTTTACAGTGGCAGTTTTAAGTGTTCCCTTATACTGGCAAACAAGAAATACGGACGTGTTATGCTTCTTCGCATAATCCTGAGAATCCTTAAGGGTCCATACCATTTCTTCATCCGTATCCGGTAATAGTGACGCCCTTTCTTCTGGCGGCCCAACGAAGACATCAACTAAATTCATTCGGTGTGTTTTGTTGCCTTCTTTTAAAACAGGCGGGCAGCTTACTTTTTCGGCAAAAACAGAACTGGAAAAAAGCAAGGCCACGCTACCTAAAATTAATGTTTTACTCCACGACATAGTAATTCCCTCCTACGTTTTCGGGGCGTGGTTGCTGAGTGAATCGGATTGTGCGCTGACTGACAGGATGAGGTGTTTTTATTTTTTCGCCTCGTCTATCGGTACTGTGTCCCATCCACTGATCCAGAACCTGAATCCCATTTTCATCCTGTCCAAGATAAATTGCTGCGTGGGATCTGCCATCGGTATGATTTCCGTATCGACCATCGGCATCAAACGTTGCTATTGCTGTGCCCGGGGTAATCGATGTATTTCCTTTAACCAGTGCGCCGCGTCGCCATGCTGCCGTTCGCGGCATATTGGCTGCCTTTTGAGTAAACGCCACACACTGACCACTGCCAACCGATTGCCCGATATAAGCCCGTGGCGTTGCCGCTATGTAAACCATGTCCTTTGTTCCTGTGTGGATTAGTGCGTCCATATTCTTTTACATGCTGGATTACAGGCAAGCAGGTAATGAGTGAGAATGTCTGATTGAGATTATTCCTGGTCGGCGTCGACACTTTGACCTGCTCTCCATAAATTAACATATCTCAACGTTATCAACGTCTGAATCGCCACGGGTTTAACAGACACCTCAGAGTCATTTAAGATGGCTTAAAGAGAGGTGCCCATGAGCGGTAAGCGTTATCCCGAAGAGTTTAAAACTGAAGCAGTCAAACAGGTTGTTGATCGCGGTTATTCTGTTGCCAGCGTTGCAACACGTCTCGATATCACCACCCACAGCCTTTATGCCTGGATAAAGAAGTACGGTCCGGATTCTTCCACTAATAAAGAACAGTCAGATGCTCAGGCCGGGATCCGCCGTCTCCAGAAAGAGCTGAAACGGGTTACCGACGAACGGGACATATTAAAAAAAGCCGCGGCGTACTTCGCAAAGCTGTCCGACTGAGGTACGCCTTTATCCGTGACAACTCCTGTTGCTGGCCTGTTCGCCTGCTCTGTCGGGTGCTGGATGTTCATCCCAGTGGTTTTTACGCCTGGCTTCAGCAGCCGCATTCACAACGCCATCAGGCAGACCTGAGACTGACAGGACAGATTAAACAGTTCTGGCTGGAATCGGGATGCGTCTATGGTTATCGCAAAATCCATCTGGATCTGCGTGACAGCGGGCAACAGTGCGGAGTAAACAGAGTCTGGAGACTGATGAAACGTGTCGGAATAAAGGCTCAGGTCGGATACCGAAGCCCGCGGGCACGTAAAAGCGAGGCCAGTATCGTGTCACCCAACAGGCTCCAGCGACAGTTCAATCCGGATGCTCCTGATGAGCGTTGGGTAACGGACATAACCTACATCAGGACCCACGAAGGCTGGCTGTATCTTGCCGTTGTTGTTGATCTGTTCTCACGCAAAATTATCGGCTGGTCCATGCAATCCCGGATGACAAAGGACATTGTCCTGAACGCACTGCTGATGGCTGTATGGCGGCGTAATCCCGAAAAACAGGTGCTGGTTCATTCGGATCAGGGCAGTCAGTACACAAGCCATGAGTGGCAGTCGTTCCTGAAATCACACGGCCTGGAGGGTAGCATGAGCCGTCGCGGTAACTGCCATGATAATGCGGTTGCAGAAAGTTTTTTCCAGTTGTTGAAACGTGAACGGATAAAGAAAAAGATCTACGGAACGCGGGAAGAAGCCCGCAGTGATATTTTTGATTACATCGAGATGTTTTATAACAGTAAGCGTCGGCATGGTTCTAGCGATCAGATGTCACCGACAGAATATGAAAACCAGTATTATCAACGGCTCGGAAGTGTCTAGATTATCCGTGGCGATTCAGTCAGGCATTCTCGTCCGTTAAATATTTCGTGCTTAAAATGAAACGATAAAGTCAAAAATGGTATAATAAGAGAGCCAGAAATGGATTCTGGTGAATAAATATAAAAGGGACAAAATATGTCAAAAATAGAAAGGATTAAAATCCTTAAAGAAATACAGAGCTTATATAGTAAAGCATTGGCGGAACATGCCACCTTACGTGAACCAACCATATTTCAGCAATTCTTACAGGATCGCTTGTTTGCTGGCTTTGACCGCGTAACGGCAGAACTTGCTGCCTTGCTTTAAAGGTAATCTGTATTGGTAAAAATTTCGGGCTCACGCTCTTGTCAAAGGCCGCTACTGCGGCCTTTTTTTGTGCGTCATTGGAATTTCTGGATATTCTGTCCAGGTGCTACTTCCTGAATCACCACGGATAATTTTGATACTTCTGAACCGTTGATTTGGTGCTTTTTTAATAACATCCATTACCGGCGCAGCTGCGCCGGAATGCTTGCCAAGCTGCTATGTCACTTGGCTAATGGACTAAAACTCTGTCATTCAAATGAGTATTTTTGATTTTTCTAATTCAGTTACGGTTAAGGGAAGCTGTTGCCTGAATAAACAATCCAGATATGCGTCGACGCCCATTGCCGGTCTTGACATGCTAGTCCTGGCCCGGTTAACCGCTTTTAAAACATGTGCAGCATTCAGATCCAGCAAATCCACGATAAAATCGTCTGGATGCATGGCTTCAATGCCATACTGATTCAACTCACTAGGCGGAAAATCTTTGAGATTAGCGGTGACAATTATCTCCGAATGAGATTTTATGGCAGCAGCGAGAACGTGCCTGTCATCAGGGTCAGGTAATGTCAATCCGCCAATAATAGATTGATAATTAGTCACATTTGCATCTGGTAATGCCTTGTTCATCAGTTGCACTGTGCGCTCTAACTTAGCCGCGTCATAACCAGGATTGTTTGCTAATAAGTTACGCGTCCACTCGTTCTGAATATCCGCCGTCCACTTAGGTTGGCATAAATCAGTTAAACCAATATGCATCAACAGGTTGCGTAGTGGCGACGGATACAGGACACATGCGTCAAAAACTACCGGGTAGGGAGTGTGTATCATTTTGTTCCTCAAGCTCCTGGCTGAGGTCGGACAATTCTTTCATTGCTGCGAGACTTTCTTGAAGTCGCTGATCCTTGTATCTGATCACATCAGCAAAGAAGACTCTACGGTGCCGACCGGTTTTATGATAAGGCAGTAATCCATCCTCAAGCAGTTTCACCAGATGAGGACGTGAAACGTTCAGTAAGTTGGCTGCCTCCTGCGTTGTTAATTCAGCTTGCACAGGAACTACCTGTACAGCGTTACCAGATGCGAGTTCTCCAAGAATGCTTAACAGCAGACGAAGTGCCGAAGTGGGTAATTCGATCTGATGGGCTACATCCTGCGCATCCTTAATGGATATTTTCTGTGTCTCAAATTTAGTAACTAAATGTTCTGCAAGTGCTTTCTGGCTACGTATTGCGATATCAATCTCCTGTTTAGCCGGAAGGCTTACTTTATCTAGAGTTGAAATGGTCATGTTCATTATTCCAATTGAGTGTTTCTACGGTTTCTACGGTTTCTACGGTTTCTGTGGTTTCTACGGTTTCTACGGTTTCTACGGTTTCTGCGGTTTCTACGGTTTTTCGGTTTCTAGGTTTTCTACGGTTGTTTAAGTAAACAGTATTTCATCTTGAATAGAGGCTATACGAAACAAACGAAAAACGCAATATTCGAAACGAAATATTCGAAACAACGCTTACTTGTTGAAGGTATTCACTTGCGATAGGTGGTATAAAATGGGTATGCCCAATGGGGCTGCAGGACCGGTGCAGGAATGGAGGGGATATGTGGGTCATATGAACCATTCATCTGTTACTCCTGCAACTGTGACCAGCTATAAGTGGCCTTTCAGCAGGGCCACGGCATCCGCGCCGGGCATCTGGAACTGCACCCGGTGCCGTGCCGCGACATCGAGCGCAAACACTTTCGTGTACACCTCAGTGGAACTGACCGGCACTGTTGCAAATAGTCGGTGGTGATAAACTTATCATCCCCTTTTGCTGATGGAGCTGCACATGAACCCATTCAAAGGCCGGCATTTTCAGCGTGACATCATTCTGTGGGCCGTACGCTGGTACTGCAAATACGGCATCAGTTACCGTGAGCTGCAGGAGATGCTGGCTGAACGCGGAGTGAATGTCGATCACTCCACGATTTACCGCTGGGTTCAGCGTTATGCGCCTGAAATGGAAAAACGGCTGCGCTGGTACTGGCGTAACCCTTCCGATCTTTGCCCGTGGCACATGGATGAAACCTACGTGAAGGTCAATGGCCGCTGGGCGTATCTGTACCGGGCCGTCGACAGCCGGGGCCGCAC
Source organism: Enterobacter sp. R4-368 (assembly GCF_000410515.1). Taxonomy (NCBI): domain Bacteria; kingdom Pseudomonadati; phylum Pseudomonadota; class Gammaproteobacteria; order Enterobacterales; family Enterobacteriaceae; genus Enterobacter; species Enterobacter sp. R4-368. The sequence goes on from NC_021492.1 coordinate 39,255, forward strand.
TGTCGATTTTTATCTCTCCTCCCGTCGTAACAGCAAAGCTGCATACCGGTTTCTGGGTAAAATCCTCAACAACGTGAAGAAGTGGCAGATCCCGCGATTCATCAACACGGATAAAGCGCCCGCCTATGGTCGCGCGCTTGCTCTGCTCAAACGCGAAGGCCGGTGCCCGTCTGACGTTGAACACCGACAGATTAAGTACCGGAACAACGTGATTGAATGCGATCATGGCAAACTGAAACGGATAATCGGCGCCACGCTGGGATTTAAATCCATGAAGACGGCTTACGCCACCATCAAAGGTATTGAGGTGATGCGTGCACTACGCAAAGGCCAGGCCTCAGCATTTTATTATGGTGATCCCCTGGGCGAAATGCGCCTGGTAAGCAGAGTTTTTGAAATGTAAGGCCTTTGAATAAGACAAAAGGCTGCCTCATCGCTAACTTTGCAACAGTGCCGTACCCCAACAGGCTACTGACGAGCGCCATCGCATCGCTGGAGGCCGCACGAATCAGGGAAATTCAAGGCCCAATCATCTAGATGGGGGCGAGAGGAAAAATGCGGCAACTGGCTTCGATTCGGTTCATCGCAGATGGGACCACCTACGACCACCACGGACTCAATTGCTGGCGTGTCAGCAAAGGGTTGGCTGTTGAGCATCTGCTTCCCTACGGCTACGAGGCTTATAATTTCGCGCTGGCAACGATCGATCATTACATTACAGGGAGCCCTTCTTCGCGCTCGGTCGAATCGATGTTCTTTGGTGCGGGAGAAACGCAATGCATTGCCGAAGCACTCGGCATCTCCTTGGAAGTAGCGGCCGTCCCTGCGGCACTGGGTGCCACGCTCAAGTCCCTGCTCGAGGCGGGGCAGCCCGTGTTAGTGCCATGCGTCAAAGGCCCGGAACTGAAATTCGCCGCGAACACGGCTGGAACTCATTTGATATTGGTCCGCGCTCTCGACGAGGAGACGGGCGTCATTGGAACCGTTGACAACTCACAGCTCATCGGCCTCATAAAAGCTGCGCACGCACAGCGTCTCTTTGATTTGCTAGGCGCGGAGTTCGACTCCGGCAAGAGGACTCTGTACGACGTCCTTGGTGACGTCTATGCCGAGCACTTCGACACCCTCGGGCGCCTATCTCTGTTCCATGAGCAATTGTTTAGCGAAGCGACGCACGGGGCGCCCTATGTTCTCACCGCCAGAGTTCGACGCGACTTCCGAGCCCTGCCATCGGTTGAAACGGTCGTGGCAAACGCCATTGGGCGAATCGAATCGGTTAGTACTGCGGTCGAACGTAAGGCCGTTCTCGTCGGCGAGGCTTTTCGTGCCGCCCAAGGCAACGAAGATCGCCTGACCAAAACGCTGCGCTTCCTCGCCAACCAGCGGAGCTGGGCAAGATGGTTGGGGACCATTCTCATGCGAAGTGGATTTTGCCAGCCCGCCGATGTAAACTCGCTGCATCACCTCGCTGACCAGGCGGCACAAGGTTGGCGTGACTATTTCCTGCGGGCGGCCATCGGTCGCCGAGCCGCGGAGTCGGTAAGGGTCGTGGAAGAAAGCGAACAGAGGCTGATCGAATTCATCCGGGGCCGCTGCGCTCCAATGTTGTCAATAAACAATCCCGATAGCGAGAAATTCGCAGTCTAATTCTAGCGAGGCACAAATGAAGGTTACGTTTTCCGGCCGTCTGACCCAAAACCCGACAGTGATTGAGGTTCCTGGCGACAAGTCCATCTCTCACCGCGCGGTGATGCTCGGCTCTCTGGCTAAAGGGGTTACCACGGTTCGGAAGTGCTTGCTGGCAGCAGACGTGGTCAGCACCATCGGAATGATGCGAGCCATGGGAGTAAGCATTGAGATTGCGAACGGGCAGGTAACCATCACTGGGGCCGGCGAGAGTGGGCTCACGCGGCCAAATGCGGAACTGGACGCGGGCAACGCGGGTACTGCGATGAGGCTTATGGCCGGAATCTTGGCCGGGCAGCCCTTCGAAAGCGTGCTGGTTGGAGACCATTCTTTGTCGAAACGGCCGATGGGGCGTGTGGCGACCCCCCTTGGCCAAATGGGGGCGCAAATTCAGCTGTCAGCTTCCGGGACCGCTCCGATGAGGATCACCGGCACGCCAAAGCTTCGGGGCATCACTTACGATTTGCCCGTGGCCAGCGCCCAGGTGAAGTCGGCGGTACTGTTGGCCGGCCTCTATGCGGATGGAGCCACCACCGTGATAGAAAGGAAACCCACCCGCAACTACACGGAAACCATGGTGGCCGCCTTCGGAGGCAACGTCTCCGTCAACGGGCAAGAAATCCAAGTGGAGCGAAGCAGCCTGAAGGGCCGGGACGTTGTTGTTCCCGGCGACATATCGTCCGCAGCCTTTTTTATGGTGGCGGCTGCTATCAATCCTGGCGCCTCAATTACCATCAGGAACGTGGGAATAAATCCGACACGCACCGGCATTGTGGACGCACTGCGGCTCATGGGCGCGCGGGTAGAGCTTTCGGACCGCCGCAGCTCTGGTGGAGAGGAAGTCGCTGATATAACGGTCACCGGTGCCGAGCTGTCCGGAATCGAGCTCGACGCGGACATCGCGCCCCGGATGATCGACGAGTTCCCCGTGTTCTTTATTGCCGCGGCGTTTGCCAACGGGACCACTGTAGTGCGCGGAGCGGAGGAGCTCAGAGTTAAGGAAAGTGACCGTATTGAGACCATGCTCGTCGGGTTGCGCCAGCTTGGCGTAGTCGTCGAATCCAAGCCCGACGGCGCCGTGATATCGGGCGTGGGCAGTCGAATGCTCAAGGGCGGTGTCTCAATTGAGACGGCGTACGACCACCGAATCGGGATGGCTTTCGCCATCGCCAGCTCCCGCTGCGAAGACGGGATAACAGTCGTGGATGCGGAGGCGATCGGGACGTCGTTTCCGGGCTTTGGAGATCTGTGCGCCGGCTGCGGTCTGGCGAGCTCGCAATAAGCAATCTCATCACGAGGGGCGTTATGCGCACAGTTTGGATCACGGGCCTGAGCGGAGCGGGCAAGACAACGCTGTCGGCAGCTATTGCTCGCCAGCTTCGAGTGCGCGGTTGTCCAGTATGCCTCTTGGACGGTGACGTTGTACGGCAGGGCCTGAGTCGAGACTTGGGCTTTGCGCCTGCTGACCGAACTGAGAATGTGCGCCGGGTCGCGGAGGTTGCAAGGCTGGCCAACAACTGTGACATATTCGCAGCCGTCGCGCTCGTTTCCCCCTTTGAGGAGGACCGTAGAGCCGCACGGGACATCATCGGGCCCGACCGATACGTCGAGGTATTCCTTGATGTCCCCCTGTCAGTTTGTGAGGCTCGGGATGTCAAGGGGCACTACCGAAGAGCACGCGCTGGGACTCTACGCGCCTTTACCGGCGTGTCTCAGATTTACGAGGCCCCGAAAGCCCCGCAGATTTGTATCAGCGACCCCGGGTTCGATATTGAGGCCACAGCAGCCGACATCATACGACGCGTCACGGGCACGTGACGTCGCAGAAGACGACCGCCTGGAGGACTAGGGTCATTGTCTGCCGGCGGCGCGCAGGCACCTCTTTTAGATTCCTATCTCTGAGGGTCCAAAGCGCCCCTCACACTGCTTCCGTGCGGAAAGAGGGCCGCGTCCTGAGAGATCTCCGCACGACCGACACGGTCTCGCAGCACCTCTCGAGCTTGTGCGCGTGATCGGACAAAGAACGAATTGCGGTGCAGTCTGCCTGGATGCGAACGCGCCGATCGGCTCTCCAGATCACACAAACCTCAGGCGGTAACCGCCGACACTTGATTCTATTGTCGATGCGCCGCGCAAGCGGGCGAAGCTACTCGCGTGTGCGCAACCGGACTGCGTGCCACTCTGCACAAAATAACATTCTGGCGCTTCGTGTGTTGAATCACGAGCAAAACTGAGCCAGGCGTCACGTCCAAAACTGAGCCACTAAGTTGACGAAGAAATGGACTGTTCGGATGTGGATAAGTCTACTGCGTGATCTGTCTGGGGTGCTCCTTTGGCCGTTTTGGTTCGTGTGGCTCTGATGATCGAAGACGGTTGTGCAGTCGAGTGCCTGAAGCGCCAGCTCTGGTTGCCGGTTTCGACGATGTGGCAGTGATGGGTGAGTCGGTCGAGTAGCGCGGTGGTCATCTTGGCGTCGCCGAACACGCTGGCCCACTCCGAGAACGACAGGTTGGTGGTGACGACCACGCTGGTGCGCTCGTACAGCTTGGACAGCAGGTGGAACAGCAAGGCCCCACCGGCTTGACTGAAGGGCAAATAGCCCATCTCGTCGAGGATGACGAGATCCACGTACATGAGCCGATGTGCCAGTTGCCCGGCCTTACCTTGAGCTTTCTCGGCCTCCAGCAGATTGACCAGCTCGACGGTCGAGAAGAAGCGCACCCGCTTACCATGTGCACGGATGGCATGAACACCCAGGCTTGTGGCAAGGTGTGTTTTGCCCGTGCCAGGGCCGCCCACGAAGACCACGTTGTGGGCTGAGTCGATGAACTTGAACTCGTGCAGCTGACGCACCAGCGCCTCGTCCACCTGCGCCTGATCAAAGGCAAAGCCAGCCAGGTCGCGGTGGTGCGGGAATCGGGCCGCCCGCATCTGGTAGGCCATGGAGCGCACTTCCCGATGTGCACCCTCGGCCTTGATGAGCTGATGCAGCAGGGCTTCGTGGTCGAGCGATTTGAGCCGGGCGATGCCCAGCAGTTCCGGCCAGGCACTGGCCATGCCGTGCAGGCTCAAGCCCTTGAGGCTTGCTGCGATGTCATTGGACATGGTCATCCTCCTGGGACTGGCGCAGGCTGTCGTAGCGCGACACGTCGGCCTGAGGCGGCTCGTGCAGCGTCAGTGAAGGCAAGGCTGCTTCAGGCAGGCTTTGCACGGCTTGGGGCTCCTTGAGCCTGGCCAGCACGTTGAGCACATGGTCTGCGCTCACGCGGCCCGATTGCAGCGCCAACTCCACGGCCACCAGCACGTCATCGAGCCCGTGCAGGGTGATGGCCATGAGCACCTGGGCCATCACCCGGTCGCCGCCAGGGTGGCGAAGCAGGTGCGCTTGCAGATGCTGCAAGGGCTCGGGCATGGTCTTGAAGGGGGCGCCGTTGCGCAAAGCGCCGGGCTTGCGTTCGAGCAAGCTGACGTAGTGCCGCCAGTCGTACAAGGTCTGGCCACGCTCGAAGCTGCGCGGCAGGCTCACCGGCTGTTCTGGCGATTCCGAGTTGGCACCGACCACCACCAGGCGATCGGGATAAGCCCGCACGCTGACACTGGTGTGGGCCCACTCGCATGGCACGCTGTAGCGATTGCGCTGGTAGTGGATCAGCGAGGTGGCTGTGACCCTGGCCATCTGCTCGACATAGCCATCAAATGGCGCAGGGTTGGGCATCAGGTGCGTCTGCTCTTGCTGCCAGACGTCGGCGATCGTCAGCTCTGGCCACTCGGGGTGAGGCAGCTCATGCCAGGCGTCCAGGCAAGCCTGGTGCAGCCACGCATTGAGGCTCTCCAGGTCGGGCCAGCGGCGTTCCGCTGCCTCCATCCAGATGCCACGACGGCGATCCTGCACGTTCTTCTCGACGATACCCTTCTCCCAGCCAGCGGCGCGGTTGCAGAACTCTGGCTCGAACAGGTAGTGACCCGTCATGGCCTCGAAGCGCGCATTGACGGTGCGGCTCTTGCCCTGACCAACCTTGTCGACGGCGGTCTTCATGTTGTCGTAGATGCCCCGGCGCGGCACGCCACCAAAAGCCGCAAAGGCTCGGGCATGGGCGTCGAACAACATCTCGTGGGCCTGGCTGAAATAGGCGGTGAGCATGAAGGCCCGACTGGCCGCCAGCTTGGTGTGCGAAGCCTCCAGGCGTTTGCGCAGGCCGCCCACGAACAGGTACTCGCAGCTCCAGTCGAACTGGAAGGCCTCGCCCATCTCGAAACTCATGGGTACGAAGGCCATTCGGGTTGGCGCGTCGGACTGTGCCTGCTGCCAGCGCTTGGCGAACTCATAGACCGGGCCTCGGCTGCCAGGGTAGCCCACGGCCTGCAGTGCCCGGAACATGGCCTTGATGCCACGGCGCTCGCGCTTGTTGCGGTGGCTGTCGGCCTTTAGCCAGGTGGCCAGCTGTTCCTTGTAGGGATCGAGAACGCTGGGAAGAGAGGCCCGCTTGGGGTAGCGGGGCTCGACCATCTCGTCGGCCTCGAGCCACTTGGCGGCTGTATTGCGGGAGATGCCCAGCCTTCGGCTGGCTTCGCGCACGCTCAGGTGGTCACGGTGGACCATGCGGCGCAATTTGCTCAATGTGCTCACGTTGATCACTCCTGCACCCCACTGCTGCAAAAAACAGCAGGGTAGGTGGATAACGTGGCTCAAAATTGGGCGTGACGGATGCCCTTTAGTGGCTCAGTTTTGCTCGTGATTCAACAGACTGGGTTTCCATTCAGTCGGAGGGCGCTCCTCGCGTTTGTTGGGGTCGGAACGGCCGTCGTTGTCCCGATCCCATTTCAGTTCGGTGAAGGGCGGCTTCCAGTCGCAGCTCAATAGCCGCGTGACGAAGATCCTTGGGCGCTCTTCACTGCCAAGTGGTATCCCAAGAAACGTGACTTCTTCAGTGCCTTGGAACGGCGGTAGCGCCCTTATGCGTCGCTCATGCGAAGGCTCGTTGGCAGCGGCGGTACTCAGGAATATCGCCTGGGCTTGGCCGAGGGCGTACTCGTCGAAGGCGAACCTCGCCAGGAACCGGGCATCCGCATCCAGCATCCATTTCCGCAGCCACAGGACCGCTTTCCCGTCAGTCCTCGAGATAGCCGTCTTGCTGGGATTCCAAAGGTAGGCGCCGGGATCAAGAAAACGGTCCTTCAAGAAGTACTTTGCCAGTACATCTGACGTGGCGTAGAAAAAGCGGAACACCTCGACGCAGGGGATGACTAGCGCATAGGGGTCTTCGCCAGATCCGAATGCGACAAACAGTCCATGACGATCATGGTCGCTGAGCTGGCTTGCCCACTTGGCGCGAACGGGAACCACATAGTTGCCTTGGTCGTCCTTGTGGTCGCGAGTGATTACTGTGATGTTCGACCTATCGCAGTTGATCTCCCGGCGCATCCAGCGCTCGAATTCGAGCCGGTCCACGAGGTCGTTCGCGAGGCGTCCGTCATGCAGGACAGCGTTGAGATGAAGGCGCGGAAGCTCGCCAACGGGCACGAGCATCCGCCGCTGACGTCCCGTGACCCTGCCCCAATCCACAGGGGAGTCTTCCCAGTTGGCCAATTCCGCCAGGTCCGCACGGATAAGGAGGTCGCCGGCAGCTGCGGCTGGATTTTCGGTCAGTGCGCCGAAGCTGGTTATTCGCCAATAGCCTGGCAGGAGCAGGCTTTCGTGCTGGACCGGTTCTTTAGCCATGGCTCACGCATTCGCAACAAGCGTTGGCTATTTACACGGATCGCGGCACATTCGCAAATAGCGAAGTCTTTCAGACCGGCTTCCCTTGACAGCATCGCCATTTCTGACGATGCTGGCCAAGTCCCGATTTACTCCAGGAAGAAGGCCATGAGATACCCCGGCGGCAAGGGCGGTGCCGGCGTCTACCAGACGATCATCAACAACATCCCGCCTCACGACACGTACATCGAAACGCACCTGGGCGGCGGCAACATCCTGGAGCGCAAGCGGCCCGCTGCCCGCAGCGTCGGCATCGACGTTGATCCCGAGGTGATCGAGGTCTGGCAGCAGCTCGACGTGCCCGGCCTGGAGCTGCACCACGGCGACGCCGTGGCTTGGCTGGAGTCCCACCCGTTCACCGGCTCCGAGTTCGTCTACGTCGATCCGCCCTACGTGATGGACAGCCGGCGCGGCGGCAAGCTCTACCGCCACGAATACGACGACGCCGACCACCTGCGGCTGCTCGACGTGCTGGCCGGCCTGCCGTGCGCGGTGATGGTGTCGGGCTACAGCTCAACGATCTATGACAGCTCTCCCTTGGCGTCATGGAGAACCATCGAGTTCAACGCGATGACGCGCGGCGGCATCGCCATTGAAAGGCTCTGGATGAACTACCCCGAGCCGGCCGAGCTGCACGATCTGCGCTACCTCGGCAGCAACTTCCGCGAGCGCGAGCGCATCAAGCGGAAGAAAGCCCGCTGGCAAGCGAAGCTCGCCAAGCTCGATCCGCTGGAGCGGGCGGCGATCATGGAATGCCTGCGCGAGCTGGAGGCGGCCGAGTAGGTCACGCCTGCGCCTGGTTGTGCAGCGCCCATACGCGCTTGACCTGGCTTTCACTGCACCCGGCCAGCCTGGCCGTCTCTGGAATGCTGTGGCCTGCGGTGCGCAGCGCCACGATGCGTTCATGCACCTTCGTGTTGGCCTTGCGGCCGGTGTAGCGGCCGGCGTCCTTCGCCAGCTCGACGCCCTGCCGCTGCCGCTCGCGGCGATCCTCGTAGTCGTCGCGGGCCATCTGCAACGCCAGCTTCAAAAGCATGTCCTGGATCGACTCCAGCACCACCTTTGCCACGCCCTTCGCCTCGGCGGCCAGGTCGGACAGATCGACCACGCCAGGGACAGCCAGGCGCGCGCCCTGGGCGCGGATCGAGGCCACGAGGCGTTCGGCCTCGGGCAGCGGCAGGCGGCTGATGCGGTCGATCTTCTCCGCAACGACGACTTCACCGGGTTGCAGGTCGCCGATCATGCGCAGCAGCTCGGCGCGATCGGCGCGAGCGCCCGAAGCCTTCTCGCGGTAGATGCCGGCGACGTAGAAGCCGGCGGCCCTGGTGCTCTCAACGATGGCGGCCTGCCTGGTCAAGTCCTGCTCGTCGGTGCTGACGCGCAAGTAGATGCGCGCGACCTTGAAGGCGACGCCGGCGGCCTGGTGCTCGGTCGGTTCAGATCAGCAATGCACCATCACCGTGAAAGCGCCGGCAGCACCGGCGCAGTAGGGTTGTGGGGGGACACCAGTTATTTCGGGAGGTTTTCTTCCGCCTCAACAGGTCCGGCGGCCATCGCGACGAGGCGCGCCGCGATACGCTTGCGCAGTTGCTCGGGGAGCGGGCGCGACGACAGCGCCTCGTGAATCCACAGCCCATCGGCGGCAAGGCGCGAAATGAACCTGTCCAACTCGGCAGCGTCGTTTCCAATCGGCGCAGGAGGTGCCCAGCGGTCGATGACCTGTTGCCACAGATCGCCAAGCTGCCGATTGTCGGAGCTTTCCAGTATGAGCAGCAGTTCGACCCGCCGGGCAGCTCTTGCGCAGGTGTTGATGTAGGCGGCGTGTCGTTCGGCGTCTGTCGCCCTGTCCGAGGTGTTGCCGGCGCTCGCTTCCAGCTCCTGTTCCCATGAGCGAGTCAGATGCTCATGGGTGGCGAGGATCAGGGCTTCGCGCGACGGGAAATGATACAGAAGGCCGGCGCGTGTCATGCCGGTTTCGAGCGCTACGGCGTCGAGGGTGACGGCGGTGAGGCCGTCACGCTCGATGATGCTCACAATGGCTTCAAGCACTTCGAGGCGCTTGCTGGCTCTCGCCATGTCGGCTTCCTTAGTGTTGTGTGGGATAGGCTGACGATTGCGAGCCGGGACCGTAGCGCCGCAACAGGATGCCGGTGATCAGGGCACCCACGGCCAGAACACCCGCCGCCACGTACATGACGACCGTATAGGCGTGGTCGAATGCGATTCCTGCCGCTTGACGCACGACAACACCATCGGCCCCCGCCTCGTTGGCAAAGACCAGCGCCGACGCCATGCTGTCGCGGGCCGCTTCCGAGGTTCCGGCGGGGAACACGACGTTGACCGTATAGAGGTAGGCCAAAAGACTTCCGAGAATTGTGACAGCGAACAGACTGCCAAACTCGTAGGACACTTCCTCGACCGACGACGCCATGCCGGCGCGATGCACAGGCACATTGCCCACAATAGCCGTTGATGCCACCGACATTGTTGCACCTACGCCGGCACCGGTCAGCGCCAGACCGGCGATCAGCCAGCCAAGGCCATGAGTGATGCCCCATGTCGCAAGCAGGACCGCCAGCGATCCCGCCGCAAGCCCGCCAGCTATAAGGATACGTAGGCCAATACGATGCAGGAATGCACCACCGAGCAGCGCAGTCGGCAATGATCCGAGCGCCGCCGCCGAAACCAGCATCCCGGCTTCCAGCGGCGTGAAGCCCGCAACGAGCTGGAAGCGTTGCGTCGTAGCAAGCTCAACACCGCCGATGGCGAACAGGGAGAACGCGGCCGCTAGAACGCCCGATGTGAACGCGGCATTGCGGAAGATCGAGAAGTCGAGCAGCGGGAACGGCAGGCGCAGTTGCCGGCGGACGAACAGCGCTCCGGCGAGGATGGCAACCAGCAGCGAAATAGCGGGGACGGCCCACGACTGCCCGGCATGGGCAGATTCCTTGATCGCGATCACAAAAGCCGACAGCGCCACCAATGCCTGAAACGACGACACCACGTCCCAAGGCTTGGTCGCATCGCCGGCCACCTTCGGCGCAACGATCAGCGCCGAAATGAAGGCAGCGACCACTACCGGCACATTGATGAGGAACACCGACCCCCACCAGAAATGGCCGAGCAGAAAACCGCCGATGATCGGTCCGAGCGCAGCGCCGACGACCGACAACGACCCCCAGATCGCAATGGCGATGTTGCGTTCCCGGTCATCCTCGAAGGTGACGCGGATGAGGGCGAGTGTCGCGGGCATCATCGCCGCCGCGCCGACCGCCAGAAAGGCCCGCGCCCCGATCAGGATTTCCGCTGTAGGCGAATAGGCCGCCACAATCGACGCGACACCGAACAGCACGAGGCCGATGAGGAACATGCGCCGGTGACCGATCCTGTCACCCAGCGTCCCGGTGCCGAGCAGCAGGCCGGCCATGACGAGGGGGTATGCGTTGATGATCCACAACCCTTGCGTTGCCGTCGCGCCAAGCTCGCGCGTCAGGGTAGGCAGGGCCGTGTAGAGGACCGAATTGTCCAGAACGATAAGCAGGAGACCGGCGGCGACGGTCACCAGAAGAACCCAGCGGTTCGAGTGGGCGGCAGGCATGATAGCACCATTCAGTGAGAGTAGCCAAACTTTACAGACAAGTTAGTAAAGTATCAAGCGCCTGCCCGTGAGGAACTTCAGACAATGGCCGACAGCGGGGCTTCGCATTCCGGGGCGCGATCAATTTGTCGCGAAATTCCTAAGTTTTGCGACAGCCCCACCCCGCTCCGTTTTCCCTGGCGACGAGACGTTGCAAAAGTCAGTCGCAAATGTTCTACAATGTGCGACGATATTTGCAACATGATGGGGACGCCATGAGAGACAAACACGACCCCGGCACGCTCGACCTGGAAAGCGGGCGGCTGCTGATCGGCTACGCCAGGGTATCGACCGATGACCAGGACTTGAGGAGGCACTGTTGCAAATAGTCGGTGGTGATAAACTTATCATCCCCTTTTGCTGATGGAGCTGCACATGAACCCATTCAAAGGCCGGCATTTTCAGCGTGACATCATTCTGTGGGCCGTACGCTGGTACTGCAAATACGGCATCAGTTACCGTGAGCTGCAGGAGATGCTGGCTGAACGCGGAGTGAATGTCGATCACTCCACGATTTACCGCTGGGTTCAGCGTTATGCGCCTGAAATGGAAAAACGGCTGCGCTGGTACTGGCGTAACCCTTCCGATCTTTGCCCGTGGCACATGGATGAAACCTACGTGAAGGTCAATGGCCGCTGGGCGTATCTGTACCGGGCCGTCGACAGCCGGGGCCGCACTGTCGATTTTTATCTCTCCTCCCGTCGTAACAGCAAAGCTGCATACCGGTTTCTGGGTAAAATCCTCAACAACGTGAAGAAGTGGCAGATCCCGCGATTCATCAACACGGATAAAGCGCCCGCCTATGGTCGCGCGCTTGCTCTGCTCAAACGCGAAGGCCGGTGCCCGTCTGACGTTGAACACCGACAGATTAAGTACCGGAACAACGTGATTGAATGCGATCATGGCAAACTGAAACGGATAATCGACGCCACGCTGGGATTTAAATCCATGAAGACGGCTTACGCCACCATCAAAGGTATTGAGGTGATGCGTGCACTACGCAAAGGCCAGGCCTCAGCATTTTATTATGGTGATCCCCTGGGCGAAATGCGCCTGGTAAGCAGAGTTTTTGAAATGTAAGGCCTTTGAATAAGACAAAAGGCTGCCTCATCGCTAACTTTGCAACAGTGCCAATCCACGCCTCCAAGCGCCAGACAATGGACTCGGATATCGGAAGTTGCCAGCTGCTCTACTGTTTTTCGGATATCCATCGCATTACGACCAAGGCGATCAAGTTTGGTGACGATCAATACATCACCATTTTCCATGCGGTCAAGCAGGCGGAGAAACCCTGGTCGCTCACATCCAGCAACCGAACCACTTATATGTTCTTCTACGAATCGCTGGGGTCTGACATCAAAACCCGCAGCCTGAATTTCCCGTCGCTGATTCTCAGTGGTCTGTTCCAGAGTGGATACCCGGCAATAAGCAAAAACACGTGACATAGGAAACTTTCCGTACGAAATGGATGTCCGAATTATATAGCCTGTACGAAATATATTTCACTTACTTTCGGACATATTTACATAATGGTGTCCGAAACCGACCGGTTTCGGTCATAGCGAACAAATAACAGATGAAAACTATACGCGAGGGAAGCATTTATGCCACGGCGACAGATACTGAGCAGTGAAGAGCAGGAACGCTTACTGGTTATACCAGATGATGAAATTATTCTGACCCGAATGTGTTTTCTGAACGAACCGGATATTGCGCTCATTAATAAGCACCGACGGCCAGCGAATCGCCTGGGCTTTGCTGTATTACTCTGTTATCTGCGTGGACCCGGATTTATTCCGGACAAAAGCAGTGCTCCTCACAATGGCGTTGTAACCAGGGTTGCTTCCCGACTGAAACTTCAGCCTGATTTATGGCCGGAATATGCATCCAGAGAGCAAACCCGCTGGGAACATCTGACCGAACTTTATCGCTACCTGGAAATATCCCCGTTCAGCCGGTCAATGCAAAAAGACTGTATCCGTCATCTGCACCCCGATGCCATGCGAACTGACAAAGGATTTATGCTGGCGGAAGAAATGCTCAGCTGGCTACATAACAATAATGTTATTTTCCCTTCTGTTGAAGTGATCGAACGGACGCTTGCCGAAGTCGTCACGCTCGCTAACAGATCGGTATTTTCGACACTTACCGCGCAACTGGAAAAGCAGCATAAATCAGCACTCGACAGCCTGCTCATATCAGAGGGTGAACAACCTTCCCGTCTGGCATGGCTGCTACAGCCTCCGGGTAAAATAAACGGTAAAAATGTGCTGCAACATATCGACCGGCTTAATTCCATCGCTGCGCTGGGGTTGCCTGATGGTATTGCGCTTTCCGTTCACCAGAACAGGTTGCTTAAACTGGCGCGTGAGGGCCGGAAAATGAGCAGCAGGGACCTGGCAAAATTCACCGATGTCAGACGTTACGCTACGCTGGTTTGTATAATAATAGAGGCCAGGGCCACTCTGACTGACGAAGTGATTGATCTGCACGAGCGTATCTTGGGTAGTCTGTTCAGCAGGGCAAAACGCACGCAGGCCGAACGGCTCCAGCAAACGGGAAAGCTTATTCAGAGCAAGCTGAAGCAGTACGTTACCGTCGGGCAGGCGTTACTTAACGCCAGAGAATCCGGGGAAGATCCCTGGACTGCAATAGAAGATGTCCTTCCCTGGCAGGAATTCATCAACAGCGTGGAAGAAACGCGGTTTCTGTCCCGTAAGGGCAATTTCGACCCGCTTCACCTGATCACCGAAAAATACAGTACGCTGCGTAAATACGCCCCGCGTATGCTGTCAGCATTGCAGTTCATGGCGACACCTGCGGCGCAGACGCTCAGCGATGCGCTGGACACCATCAGGGAAATGTACCGTAAACAACTTCGTAAAGTGCCGCTATCGGCGCCAACAGGATTTATCCCTGAAAGCTGGCGAAAACTGGTACTCACGCCTTCAGGAATCGACCGCAAGTACTACGAGTTTTGCGTAATGAATGAACTCAAGGGGGCGCTACGTTCCGGTGATATCTGGGTAAAAGGATCGCGCCGCTACAGAAATTTTGATGATTATCTCATCCCGACTGCTGAGTTTGAGAAATCCCGCCACAATGACCAGTTACAGTTGGCCGTTCAGACCGATTGCCAGGCATATCTTCAGGCCCGTATGACGCTTCTTGCATCGCGTCTGGAAGAAGTTAACGCGATGGCGCTTGCCGGTGATTTGCCCGATGTTGATATTTCAGATAAAGGAGTAAAAATCACTCCGCTGGAGAACAGCGTCCCTTCGGGTGTTTCGCCCTTTGCCGATTTGGTTTATGGCATGCTTCCTCATCCGAAAATTACAGAGATACTGGAAGAAGTGGACAGCTGGACGGGGTTTACGCGTCACTTCGCGCACCTCAAAAATAATAACGTCAGACCAAAAGACGGAAGACTGTTGCTGACCACCATTCTGGCCGACGGCATCAATCTGGGGCTGACAAAAATGGCGGAGTCCTGCCCGGGGGCAACAAAATCGTCACTCGAAGGTATTCAGGCATGGTACATCAGAGATGAAACTTATTCAGCGGCACTGGCCGAGCTGGTCAACGCTCAGAAAGCGCGGCCTCTGGCCGCATTCTGGGGCGACGGGACAACATCATCGTCAGACGGGCAGAACTTTCGGGTAGGCAGTCACGGACGTTATGCCGGTCAGGTCAATCTTAAATATGGTCAGGAGCCGGGCGTGCAGATTTATACGCATATCTCAGACCAATACAGCCCGTTCTATGCCAAAGTGATCAGCCGGGTGCGCGACTCAACCCACGTGCTTGATGGCCTGCTGTACCATGAAAGCGATCTGGAAATTACCGAGCATTACACCGATACCGCAGGCTTCACTGAACATGTTTTCGCCCTGATGCACCTGCTGGGATTCGCTTTTGCGCCGAGGATCCGGGATCTTCATGACAAGCGGCTGTTTATTCATGGAAAGGCCGAACGCTATCCGGGGCTTCAGTCCGTCATATCAACAACCAGCCTGAATATCAAAGACATTGAGGCACACTGGGATGAGGTATTGCGCCTGGCAACCTCGATTAAGCAGGGGACAGTCACCGCATCGCTGATGATGAAAAAGTTAGCCAGTTACCCAAAACAGAATGGACTTGCCAAAGCGCTGAGAGAGATTGGCCGCATTGAGCGGACACTATTTATGCTGGACTGGTTCCGTGATCCCGGTCTGCGCCGACGCGTACAGGCGGGGCTGAATAAGGGTGAGGCCCGTAATGCCCTTGCGCGAGCGGTCTTTATGCACCGTCTGGGTGAAATAAGGGATCGTGGGCTGGAGAATCAGAGTTACCGCGCCAGCGGGCTGACGTTACTGACAGCGGCGATCACGTTGTGGAACACGGTATATATAGAAAGAGCTATTGAGTCACTAAAACGAAAAGGTATCCCGATAAATGAGCAACTGGTATCTCATCTTTCTCCCCTGGGCTGGGAACATATCAATCTGAGTGGAGATTACGTCTGGCGTAATAATTTTAAGCTGGGATCCGGAAAATACCGCTCATTACGCACAGTCGACACCACATTGTACAAAAAACAGTCTTAGCGTGGGATAATTTCCGTTTTCCAAGCGGACCCCATAGCGATCAGGGCAGCCAGTACGGCAGCGACGACTGGCAGCGCTTCTGCCGGGCCAATAACCTGGCCCCGAGCATGAGCCGGCGTGGCAACTGCTGGGATAATGCGGTAGCGGAGTCGTTCTTCAGTTCGCTGAAAAAAGAACGGATCAGAAAGCGCATCTATAAAACCCGGGATCTGGCCCGGGCCGATATCTTCGATTACATTGAAGTGTTCTACAACCGGGCCCGGCGCCACAGCCATCTCGGCGGCGTCAGTCCGGAGGACTTTGAACAGGCCTCGTCGTGAGGACAGAACTTGTCTACTGTCGTGGGGTCAGTCCAGAGAAAAGTAAGGGGGGCCGCGCTACGAGCAACTGGTTGACGTATTCTAGGCCCGCTTTAAATACCATTTAATTTTTTACAGATTGATTGCAATAGGGATGTGTCAGCATACAATTTTGGGAGGATCCTTTACCTCCATCACGAACCCTTTTAATATGATCATATGACAATGACTTTGCACTATCAATATACCCTCCGCAGATATTACATTTAACGCCAGCCTTTAGCGCACTGGAAATAAAAACCTGACTTTTAACATCATCATTAAAATCTATACTACCAGTAGCTCTCTCTCCTTTGAATATCCCGCCAGTCAATCCACCGTAGGTTATGATATCCGATTCAGAAACATTTTTCTTACCAGAAAGTAAATCAGCGATTATTTTTTCAAGAATATCCATGTAGGCATATGCTCTTTTTTTGCTCATATGTTTCTGGATAATTAGTGCTATAATTTCTTTTCTTTTTATCAAAATGGATTCTAAAGCGCCTCTTATTGACGTGAAATTTTTAAAAAACGTTTTATTGTTATTTTGTATATTTTTTGATATTAAAAATGCCGTGCCTAAAAACATAGGACTGGAATGCCTTCCACTTGGTCCGTAAAAATAAACAGCAGGATGTAAACCCAAACTACCTTTGTCATTACCTGTGATTCTGTTCGCTAAGTTAATGGCTTTCTTTAGGCATTTAAGCGTTTCTTTACCATCGTTATCATCGTGGATGGCTAACTTACTATCAAACCCATAAGTTGCTGCGGTAATAAAATCGATAAGTAACTGTATTGCGACACGTACACCTCGGGAACCACCTAAGGGAAGTTCAAGCGTCTTTATTGGCGCTTTTACATCCGGGTCGAAAATAATTGAGTTTAATCTTTGTGCCTCTTCCTCAATGGCTTTCGCTACAAGCGGCTCAAATTTAGACCAATACTTATGCCCGTGACCGGCACGGATAACTGCCCGGGCGGCTATGGCTGTCGGCTTATGTCTATTTTTTAACAGGAACTCCTCAACTTCGTCTAAAGGTGTGCCTTTCATGTTTATATTAAAAAAAGATCCTTCTGCTTTATCAGCATCACCATTTACCCACTGAATAGTTAGCGCTTGCGTCAGGATTTTTGAAAGCCTTCTATTTTCTTCAGCACTTATTTTGCCTTGTAATCCTGATATTTTTTCTCTGATATCACGCCATGAACCAACTTTGGCATTAACTAAATCTCTGGTTTTAGTTGCCGCAGCCATCTGTTCTTTCGAGATTTTATAATTAAAGAACTTCTGAGATATATCACCGTCACCATAATCATCTAATACCCATGCCCTCAATGCACTCAATCGATGACCACCATCAATTACAAAAATGAAAGAACCTTTCCATAAAATAACTGAAGGAATCAAATCTCCTGTTGTATAACTTTCCAGAAGGGAAGCTACCTGCTGAGGAGACCAGTGATTGGTTTCTCGTTGAAAATCTGGTTTTTTAATAATATTCGCATAAAGGTCAAAATCTTTTACAGAAAAGCTTCTAATCGAGTCTGACGAAAACCCCTCGTCCGATTCAGTTGCAAAATCTTCTCTTAGAATCATAGCATCTAGATTTACTAAATTTGATTTACTCGCCATTCCAGCTCTCCATTCAAATTTAATCTTAGTGAACTTTTTATATGCCTAATACATCATTAACAGTTTGCTTATGGCATTTTTGATGATTTATCCATTGATTGGAAGAGATAATGTTAAAAAGATGAAAAAAATTAATAATACGCTACTTAAAAGCCTAAGTAGCTTGATGCTGTAGTGAAGCGCCTGGAGCAGGCAGTGCTGCGCATCGTGCTCCTGCCCATCAGGGGCTCCGTTTGGAAAACGGAGCCCCTGTAATTGAGAGGAATAAAACATGCATGGCTTATCCCCTCAAATTTCCTGAGCTATCGTGCTCACCTAATACTTGTATAAGTGGGGATAATACCATCTTACCCACAACATAAAGTCCGGGTCCTTTGCCCATGAGTTCAGCAATCCGTTCTTCATTTAATACGCCTGCGGCGCTGTCCTGTTCCATTTGAGTTAATAATGCCGCATGAGCCAATGATAAAAATGCTTCAGCAAGAGGCGTTAACCCGCTTGCTGAATGAACGTCGGAGGCAATCATCTGATCCAGGAGCGGGGCAATACTCTCTTGACCATCATTTACCATTTTTGTCTTTAACCCCCCAATGACGGAAATTACAAGACGCCAGATAGCTTGTTTTTGTCGGGAGAGCACTTCATCTATTAAATTTCGGGCTTCAAATTTCGACATAGTTGAGCATCGAGCAAGATCTGCGTTTATAGAACGTGAAAGCTTACGAAGTTGGTGTTCTTCAAGACGTTGAAAAAGGTTATCGAACAATAGCTTCTGTTTACCGGATGAAATCGCCTCCTCCAGCTTTTCGGTCGGATTATCAGGCACAAATACGCGCCCTGACGCGGAATAAACTATACTTTTTACGCAGTCATGAGGTGTATGCTCTGCGAGTGGATTAATATCGAAACTCACTTCTTGTGTTAAGGAACCTTTAGGTGCTGTGCCAAAGCACACAGAAAACATCAAAACAGAAAAAAGTGATACCCGGCCATAAATTTGGCCATCTGTACTATCAACACCGACAGTGACTCTGTGGCCAAATTCGAAGTGATTAGGCCGGTCATCTGCAGTCGGGGTAAAGTCCCACCAAACTGGTTCTTTTCCTTCAAATGCCTTCAGTGCCGCGTCAAGATCATGACGTGCCTGAATCAGCTTTTCACTCTCGTTTGGCTGTGGCTCTCCGCCACCAAGAGTCGCTATCCTCGCGATAGCTTGTGTATAGTGGATAAAGTCAGAAAGGGATTTTGTTCGTGCAATATCTGGAAACTCCTGAGCAAAATATGTCTGCGCAATATATGCAATCGCCCCCAAACCACATGCCCCACCAAAAGACCTGTGATGGGAGAGTTCATCAATGATGTAGGGAATCTCGGTTGGCCTGGATAAGGGTTGAAATTGACATCCACTGGCCTCCTGCTCAGTGATGTATCTTTTAGCCGATTGCCTGTCTGGAAATACCATCAGGGTCTCTTCGTATTCCCCTGCATGTCTCCTCGAAATTATTCTTGGCTCTGTGAATCTTACATCTTCAGACGTGAAGGATACTGTCTCTCCTGTGAGACTATGAACGGCATATGCAGCTTTGGGCCGTTTTGAGTGATCTGGCTTGACACCAAGATACGCATTTATAAAATCAAGTTGTCCGGCAATCTCGCTGACCAGATCAGAATAGCTGTTGTCATGGCTGCTACAATATATTCCTCTGTTAACTCTTCTGCCTCCAAGGGCGGCAGGAAAAACATGCTCTCCTGAACCAGCAGCTTTACCACATATAATGCATGTTTTTAACATTGTTCCTCCTGATAGGTTCTGGCTCTGCATGTCAGTAAAAAAGATCCAACGATACGGATTAAAAATATTGAGAAAGACGTTAGTCACAAAGTATGGAAAAGTGCTCAATAAATTTATTCCGACCAGGCTGATTAAAAATAATTATACTGGTAGTAACCCGTAAGGTGCTTATTACATTGTTCCCGAGAAGATTTCTATCATACTTAAATAACATATAAAGAGAAAATGCTTTTACTTTCCTCTATCGTTTGAGTTTTCTCGGATTTATTAACAATAAGGAAAAAGTCAAAAACAGCATATCGAATTATACTGTTAAACGGTATCTAACTCAGGACAGGGTAAAGGTGTCATTATGTGTGGCCGTTTTGCGCAGTACAGCAGCAGGGATGACTACCTGCAGGCGCTGGAAATCAGTGGGGAGACTGTTCCATATGATCCTCAACCTCTGGAACGCTACAACGTGGCGCCGGGCACCCGTGTTCTTATACTGAGTGAACGCGACGGGAACTGTGCGCTTGATCCGGTTATTTGGGGCTACATTCCGGAATGGTGGACAAAAGCCCCGATGATAAATGCCCGCAGTGAAACCGCCGCTACCGGAAAAATGTTCAGCAAGCTCTGGCGCACCGGTCGCGCTATTGTTCCTGCAGACGGCTGGTTTGAATGGAAAAAATCCGGCTCCCGCAAACAGCCGTTTTTCATCTACCGTTCAGACGGACGCCCTTTGTTTATGGCCGCGATTGGACACGCGCCCTTTGATACTGACCACGGGCAGGAAGGTTTTGTTATTGTGACGGCCTCAAGTAATCAGGGCTTGATTGATATTCATGACCGTCGGCCGCTGGTATTTGATACTGAGTCCGCCCTCAGATGGATAAATGAAAAAACCAGCCCGGAAGAAGCAGCAGATCTTGCCGAAAAACATGCGCTACCGGAAAGCGATTTCAGCTGGCATCCGGTTTCCGCTAAAGTTGGTAGCCCTCATAACCAAGGCAACGAAATTATAAATAAAATTGATGAACCACTGGCCTGAAATACAGTTTATTTGCTGATTATTTTATTGCCGAATTTTTTAATTTTGATAGCTGTTCTGCCAGGTAAATATATTTATTTGGGTGTGAAATCAGTTTAAAATTATCTATGCGGGCGCTAAACTTTTTAAGTTAAATGCCGAATAATAATATTATTAACTCAGATATTATTAGCGCATGAACAGTTTCTTTCTTTTCAGCACCGCACTGTCAGATAAAGATAAAAATTCTGCCATGTTAATTATCCGGGATAAAACAGAATCCGTGGCGAGAAAGATTTTGCAGAAAGCCGGCGTCAGTGTGCCGCCTTACAGCGGCCGGATTTTCTGGCAGTGGACGCAGGATTATATTTTACGGGCGTGCCGGACTGAAAAGGACATAAATGACACAGTTTCTCAGCGTAACAATGAACGGACTGACGTCCAGAATACACCACTGGCTGGCCATCAGTCCGGGTGCGGCCGACCGGCTCAAACTGACGGCGCTGGCTGCCATGCTGGCGGACCATATCAATACTCTTCTACTGACGCCGGCGCGACCGGAGCTCTATGCGCTGGGGAGAATGGCGTTTCCGCTGTTCGTCCTGATATGGGCACGCAATGTGATGCTCCGGCCGGAGCGCCTGCAGTTAAGGGCAAACCGGATGTGGCTCTGGGCTGTGGTCACCCAGCCTGCATTCAGTCTGGCGTTCCGGGGGCACGACCCGTGGTACGCCCTGAACATTCTGTTCGTCTTCGCCAGCGTCACGCAGCTGCTTGCCTGGCATCACCGGTACCGTCTGGCTGGCATGGCGGGCGGCGTGTTATTGCTTGTCCTGATGGCGTGTCCACTGTCTGTCGCAAGCTACGGCGTGCCGGGGCTGGTTCTGGCCCTGTCGCTGGCCATCTTCCTGCACAACTCCTCATTCCGGCAGCGCCAGACGGCCGGAGCCGCCGCCTTCATTGCGCTGCTTGCACTGAACAGTCAGCATTTACAGGAGATACCGGTTACGGTGGTTGTGCTGGCTATTCTTCCCACCGTTCTGCTGCCGGCAGCGGCAGTCTGTGCCGCCACCTCACTGGCTGCAGGAAGGGAAAACCGGTTTATGCCGGCGTCATTCTTTTATCTGGCCTATGTCGGCCATCTGCTGGTCATCGGGCTGGTCAGGCTGCCGGGGCTGGGTTGAGCGGCGGTGGTTTATTTCCTCGATGCCAGCCAGATAATGGCTACGGCAAATACGGCGGTAACACCCCAGGCATAGTCCGGCCAGTATTTTCCACCCAGTGCGGCAACACTCACGATGAGTACGGCACAAATAACAATGCTGGCAAGAAGACGAAGCTGCCAGCGCAGCCACCGGGCAGGGAAACTCATAAAACAATCTCCAAAATGACATTCTGAATTAAGTCATCAGGGAACACTGAAAGTTCCATAATGAGTGAGTTTCAGTGCATAGCGTATATTCAGATGTTATCGGGTATCTGTCACACCTGAAATGTATGTGCTACCGTATATTTTCTGGTGTACTACGATTCGAGGGAAGGAATTGGACATATATACAGGTGGTAATCGCTTTTCTGGCTATTTCCTGACAATGGCCTCACTGGAAGTGAATCAACTGATGAATACAGCGCTCGCTGTATCGGGGTTTCATATTAAAGATGCCCTGACACGCATTCGTTTTCAGGACGATGTGCGGGACTTTGGAAAGCTTCAGCTGACAGCCATCAGGAATAGCGCGACAGAACAGGAATGCCAGCAGTGTATCCTGAACATCCGGGAGGAACACAATAATCTGAAGATTCAGGACAGAATGCTCAGAACTGGTGAGTCTGTTCTTACAGCATCTGTCAGGATCTATGAAGAGAATGGTAAGTACATTGGCTATGCCATCGATTTTATCGGTGTGGTCATTTCCGGTTTGCAGGTTGCCGGTGGGATTGGAGTAATAGCATCATCTGTACCTACCGGGAATGTTCTTGGCATTATAGCCGGCGCAACGCTGGTACTTAATGGCGTTTCTTCTGCGGCGGAAAGCATCCAGAAGCTGGCGGGGAAGGAGCAGCCGATCAATTTTATGCGTGATGGTTTTGAAGGGTCGGCCGAATTCCTGGGCTTTGATCGTAAGGTGGGTTTACTTGCTTATCAGCTGGTAGATCTCAGTACATCCTATTATGGTATGTTCAAACTCACCCTGAAACCTGAAGCCTGGCGTCTGTACCGGTATCTCGGACCAGATTTCATGCGACAGGTTTCCACTATGAGCAGGACAGCTCTGGCCATTAAAGGAGCCGGTGCAACGTGGAAAGGCGCGAAAATTGGCAATACTCTTTATCAGCTGCAGCATGATGAAAAACAGCAGTAATTACTACCGGCCTTTCACAAGCTTATACGCTTTCCATGAAAGGCCAAGCGGTATAAGAAACCACACCGCAATAACACCAAAGACCGCGACGGGTAAATAATACATTAGCAGCGAAGGTGGGTAGAATACGGGAAGGAAAACAAGCGGAGCCATAATAAGAACCAGACAAATAACCCCACCATAAAAACGCTTGCTCAGATCGTCCACTAATGATGATAGCGTCTCGTTGGCGTTTTCACTTCGGGTTAATACTTCCTTTAAACGAGTTAAGTTCCTGTCCGAGAAACCATTATCCAGCAGGTCTTTTTCTGTCAGTTCCTTGGTCACATGATCTCCTTTATTCATGGCTGTTGTGTTCAGAAAAGAATACCGCTAAGGGACAGTTTTTGAAACATATCTTAACTGGCTTTACCTTTTCTTTGAGTTCAATCCAGTTTCAATTCTGTCGGTTTCTCAATAGCGCGAGCAGTGCGCAGCGCGTCCCTGAATGTGCCGAAGGCACATGCCGGCGGAAATTATGCCGAAAATAGCGCTGTGGTCACATCCGCCGGAGCGCCCGGCGAAGCCGGCAACATGATAGCCTGTGGCTATTACCCCCCCATCCCTGCTAAGCCATAACCCGCTTACAGCGACGCAGAACGTTATGTGCGCGGTCGGAGTGGTCACGTCGAGGCTTTGCCGAAGACGGGGCGTATCTCCGCGTTAGCGTCCCGGAGGGCGCTTACGAGCGTGTCACAAAGGACTTCCAGCGACAGAACTTACCGCGACTCAAATTCTTAGTTACATCATCCTCTTTAAAGCGGCACTGTTCCGGGCCTCCGGCCCGGGGCGGCGCGGCTTTTCAGGGCTGAATGGCGTCTCTGCTGGCGGGTTTCAGCGCGGAGGGGACCCGCCGCTGGCGGTGGGGGGAAGCAACTTTCTGAGCGGCGCAGCCGTCAGGCTGCTGCAAGCGAAGGCATCTTCGGGTTTTCCCCGTTATCCACCGTTTTTATCCAGTGAATAAGGTTGATCTCTTATGAATATAAGTAAGGACGAAGTCCTGATTATTTTGCGCGTTATCTGATGCAGGTTGCTGATAACCGGGTTTGTCCGTTTGCGGATAAATGTGGAAAGATTAAAAACGATAAATGCTGTGGCCATTTTCAGCCACATGCACTGGAGGGACTGGCGTTACATTGATGCAATTTTAACCAGCGTTTTATGACAGACGTACGAAAGCCTCCGCAGTAAAGCGGATGGCTAAAAAAACGGCTGTCTAGTGAGGGGGCGGGGTGCCCGGTGGCTCGAGGTTCACCAGTTCAAGCTGGTAAAGCTGCGCCCAGACCATTTTCTCGAACTGACGTGACGTTATATGCCCCACGTCACCTTTCAGGCTGCGCATCAGCCCTTCGGAAATCTGGCGCTTGCGCTCATCGAAGGGGAGTTCTGCCAGCTTCCTGCGCTGTTTGCCTTCGATAGCGCGCGTTCTGCGCGTCAGGATGGTCTGGTTCCGGCAGCGTTCATACCAGCGGCTGCGGGCTGCCTTCAGGGAGAGGGTTTCTCCGGGCGCAAGGATCCCGTCTTCGATGGCCGCCAGACGTTCAGCCTGTTCTGCCCGCAATTTATCCGTATCAATTCCCGTCAGCCGCCATCCGGCCTCGGTGATGATCACATGTTTGGGAAAACGGCAGTTATTGACCATATCCCATTCGGCTTCCGGCGCATAAACGAAGCCAAAGCGCGCCAGTTCAGTCACCAGGCGGGAAACGCGGGTGACCGTGACGGCCTGTCCGGGGATGATGTTGCCGTCATCATCTTTCGGGCTTAACTCTTCTGCCAGTCGGGTGATGTTGATGGTCACAATGTCCGTGGCCAGATCAACCTTGTTGATAAAGAGAATAAACAGCGCATCAAGCAGCTGCCGGCGAACGTAACGGAAAGCCCGTTTGCGCCCGGCAGCTGGACGGAGAAAAGTGAAGAGAGGATCGGCAGACACGCGACGGCGAATCACCCACTCACCGATATTTTTATCCCGGACGATAAGGTTTCGCAGGGCGCGGCCATGCTCTTTACTGAGGGCTTTGTAATGTGCCGGACGGATATACTGTGGTGCCGGGCATTTACAGGCCGTGGAATGAGTACCACGGTGGCGACGATCGTCGCGCGGTTTTATATTGTCATTCACGCCGGCCTTTTCTTATGGCGGCCGGGTGTTGTTTTATGTGATGCATGCGTTATAATCCTTCACAGGCGCTGCGCCTGCTTTTGGACCCCCTGATATCTGACTCTTCCGCCAAGTTGAATACAGATTTCGGGGGGTTTTTGCATTCCGGCTCCGGCAAATCTGCCGTCACCTTCTCCCGGGCGTTTTACGGATACGCCCCATCCCGGTATTCCATAAGCATCCCGCCCGCTCGCATGTACAGGCGTGAAGCGTGAATCTGGCATATCTCCTGATATCTTCCGTCTCACCACAAGACTTCGGAATCAGTCAGCGCACTGATTTGAGATAAGTCATAATTCAAAAATATATCAGCGAAAAGGCCTCACCACAGGCTTTCCACGACGAAACGAGTCTACTCAATTGGCGTTGAGTTTTCCAGTAGAAAGGATCGCGGAAAAGGCGGGTGGATCTGAAAATTTGCGGGAAGTTATGCGAAGTTGGACTTCTGTGCGGATTTAAGTATTTGTAGGCAATTCATCTCTGGATTTGCAGAGCTACCCCTCTGTGACGATTGGGATATCATCGGCTCCGGTAATCTGTGAACGCAGGGTATGAAATGACCACTCAACATAATGCGGCAAAGGATCTTTAGCACCTGTATCTGCTGAATTCAGGCGGTGTTCTTCAGAAGAGACGCAGGAAGAAATTTTTGAATGGCTGCGCGATACGCTGACCGGGGATGTGCTGGAAGCCATAATGAGTGCCTCCGATCACCGCCGCGCGGAACTGAAGCCTAACTGCCTCTGGGATAAAGTCCCAGCCAGTGCATCAAAAAATGTCTGAAACGGCACTTCCAATGCGGGCAACACTGAAGTCCCGACCAGGGCATGGAATAATCTTTTATTTTAGATGTTAACTATATGTTTGTGCAGTTATCACCTTCCTTGTCAGCGAGAGAGCTTTTTCCACCATCAACTTTCTGTCAGACGTTGCTACATACGGTCTGTAACATCACGAAAATATGATTGGGATTGAGCTTAATGCACCCATGAGAGCTTTTTTCTTATACACAATAAGCACAAGATCAAAATTTCATTTTTTTTTGCAAATTATTGACATTCTCGCAAGCCACAGCGGGCGGGGACTTAGCAATTATCACGCTTTCGCAACCTCAATTTAACCTCAAAATCAACTCTTGTGCTCAACACAAAGGTTACTAAAATGATTGTCAAGAGCTAGATATGGGCGAGGTTCGAGAAGTTGTCCCAAGATATAGTGGACAGGATTAAGCCCAGTTAAGGATATGAAAAAGCCCGACTGATGAGGTCGGGCCTTTCAAAATGGGAAAAAGTTTGCGGCTTTTTCCACACGCCGTATGTGTCTGCCAGCTGAAATTAGCTTAACGATAAGAACGGCATCCTTCAATTATTTTATCTGACTTTTATGATTTGCCATTGATTCATAATTGAATTTATTAAGTCGGGTTCTTGGTGATGCTTGAGCCCCGCCCCAACAAAAATTTGCGCCGTATGTGTCTGCCAGCATCGGACACAACAACTGTAAAGACGAGTCCAAGGGTGTTTACAGCCAGGCGTAAAGAGACGGAAGAGATCAAATGCATATGTGGCTTTTGGTACTGAAACTCGCTCAACCCTTGATAGTCATCATTCTGACTTTAAGAGAATACTGGCATGAACGTAAACACTGAGCCTGGAGGCTTATATGGGTAAGTTGTTGAAGTTAATACATCCGATGATCGCGATTGTTCTCGTCATTATGGATTACATTGAAAATCGCTGATTATGTTTTGGCAAATCCCGCTCAGGCGGGATTTTTTATGTTCGGTTCGTAGTTTTGTCTTCCACATACTTTCATTCAGAGCGGCATGACGCCGGTCTGCCCAATGATGCTAAAAAATTTCTGAAATAACAGGTAACCCGGATAATGCAGGGGGTTATCTGCGTTATCCGGGTTGGACAAGCCCGGACGGACCGGGCGCGTCAGTGCTGTGCTTTATCGATGGCCGCAAGCAGCTGCTGTGGTGAGGCCAGCCCGGCAAATACCGTGATGTTTTTCGGTGTGGCGTTCTGCACCGGCATCACAATCAGGCCGGGTGTTCCGGTCAGCCCCAGCGCCTGAGCCAGTGTGTCATTTTTTTCCAGAACTGCCGTGTAATCTATGGGTTTCAGCTCCGTCACGCCGGCTGTTCTTGCCACCGCGTCGATATCCTCTGTAGTCAGTTCCCCTTCGTTATGCCCGGTGTGATAGATACCATTGTGGAATTTCAGGTAACCCTCAGCCCCTTTCTGTTTCCAGACATCGATACCGCGCTGTGCAGCAGTGGAAGAGGCTTCCCATTTAGACGCAAAAATTGGCCATTCTTTAAAGATGTAACGCACATCCGGACGGGATTTCATGACCTGCTCAAGTCCCGGTGCCAGACGGCTGCAGTAAACGCACTGGTAGTCAAAGAACTCAATGACTGCGACTTTTGCCTTCGCCGGTCCGACTGACGGCGTGTCGGCATCCTGCAGCAGCGCTGCCTGGTTGTCCATCACCCTGGCAGTCAGCGCCATCTGCTGGCGCTCCTGCTGTTGCTGCTGCAGTTTCTGGCTGACCTGCACCAGAATTTCCGGGTGCTGAACCAGGTAATCGGCGGCGATTTTGCCGATTTGCGCTTCCTGTTCCGGCGTGAATACCGGCGCAGGGGCTGCATGGAGGGGGGGTAAAAACGCAAAAGCGTATGTTGTAACTAATAAAGACACTATTTTGTTCAGTTTCATGCCTGTGCTCTCTGATTAACGTTCTTTTTGTTGTATGGTGCGGGTATGCGCAGGTTCCTGATGCTCAACAGTGCGTCCTTTCTCCACTGTGTCGCCCGGAATGCGTACCTCCTGCTGCTGTCGCCGCTCAGCAATTTCATTCGCCACACGCGCTGATACCGCGTGTTCGGCTGCTTCTCTGGCCATCTGCTGGTCTGACGGCGCAGGTATCCTGCTGACAACATTATCTCTTTCCTGTTGCCGCTGCAGTCTCTCGTCAATGATTTCACCCAGAATATTCCCGTCTGGTTTGACGCCAGACAGGGTGCCGGGTTTCTCTCCCTGAAGGTCTGCATCAGGAACACGTTTCGCCATCAGCGCTTCAGTATCCCTGATATCCTGAGTTTCCCTTACGACCTGTTGAACAGCACGTTTTTCCGGTTCTTCACTGGTGGTGTCCGCTTTCAAATCCGGCACCCTGATTTCTGATTCGACCAGTACCGACAGTGCCCTTTTCTGTTCCTCTGCACTCTCGGTGCCCCGGCTCAGCTTAATCATCCAGGGAGAGGGTTTCTCCGCGCCGGTCTGCCAGACCACCCCGTCCTCCGGGTGCTCCCGGACCGCCCGCAGCGCCGCATCGACCGTACTGACCACATGGGTGTTACCGCTGTGGCTTCGCTGCACCACCGCACCGGTGGCACCCTGCGTAGCCACCATGCGCATGTCCCCCCGCGCCAGCCGTCCGTTGTCGCTGTGTACCAGCGAAACCAGCGCCAGACCGGCACTTTTCCCGTTGTTGTCGTACAACGGCAGTGCGAGCGCCGGCGCCGGAAAGCGTTTAGTGGACGGAATAACGCGGGCGGTCAGGCTGTGACCGCCCAGTGCTTCGTGTTTTGCCCATGCCCGCCCGATTGCGGTTTTCCCGACCGGCTGCCCCATCGCCCAGATGACCTTCGCCTGCCGGCGCTCTGTCTCCGGCGTCAGGGCATCATGCGCCGTTTTGAAATCAAACTCCTGCCTTTTGATGGCCGCCACCCATTTTTCCAGACCGTCCGTGTACACCTGAACGTGTTTTTTGGCGCGGGAAACAGAAATATAGAACGCGCGCCGGGTGGCCATGTACGCCCGCCCGCCTTTTGTCCCCTCCAGGGAAATAACGGCGTCCTCACCGGCCCCCTGTGAACCGTAGCCGGTGATTGCCCAGGCATAATCAATGTGCTGTTCGGCGCGCACGTCTGCCGGGTTAATGGTTTTCTGTCCGTCGTGGCCTTTCAGCACCACCTCCCCGTCCGGCCGGACCTGCTCAACCGTGTATTTCTGGTTGGCGTTCTGCCCCCGGTTGCGGTCAGTGGCGGTGAACCGCACCACGGTGCCGGCGCTCAGTTCCCGCTCGCGGCGGTTAAAGAGCTCCACATCCCCGGTCAGCAGTTCGCGCGGGGAGTACCAGGCGAGTCTGCCGCCCTCGTCCTTGACGGAGATAAGCGAGCCGTTGGTATCCACGGCCACCACATCCTGATAAGCATCGCCCCGCTTCACCACCATACCGGGCTGCCACGCCCTGAGTTTGTTGAATTCATGGCGGGTGTGCCGGATTTTCTCCAGCACCGGCACGCTGATTTTCTCCCGCCCCAGCTCACCGCGTGCCTCAAGCGCGGCATAAATGCCGTTATTGATGCTCTCCCTGTCCTCGTTCAGCTGCGCGATGACCAGCGTTCGCGCGCGCGCCGCCGGCGTGCGGCTTATCCAGTCGTCCACAATGGCGGCGACCGGGTCGGCAGATTCCACCAGGCCTGATGCAGGCGCTTTCCAGGACGGGTCCAGGCGTTCCACATTGTCCGCCGGCTGTTTCTCCAGACGCTGCAGCGCGGCATCGATGCGGTTATCAATGATGTCGTGTACCGCGTCCCGCAGATTGACCTCCTTCTGGCGGACAATCTGTTTCATGATGGCCACATCCATCGGGCTGCGTTCCTGTGCCAGCCGGAACGGCGCACCGGATTCAATCGCTTCAAACTGGTCGGTGTCACCCATTGAAACGCCCCGCCCGCCGCCGGCCTGGATGGCCAGATACGCGGCCGCCGTATCCTGGTTACCGAGCATCGAGGATTCATCGATAAGAAACACCCTGTTGCGGTAGTCGGATTTCTCGCCGGCGGCGACCATCTGCTCGTGCTCAACCAGCCAGGATTTCAGGGTCTGCGCCTCCAGCCCGACGTCCCTCAGCTCCTTCACGGCCTGGTGGGTGGGAGCCAGTCCGTAAAGAACCGGCCTGTCAGACGCAGGCAGGGTATCGATGGCCGCTTTTACCGCACTGACCTGAGTGGTTTTCCCCACCCCCGCATAACCCTGAATCCCCGTAAACTGATCGCGGGAACCCAGTACCAGCAGCGCAGATTCTTTCTGCCCGGACGTCAGCCCGGCAAGGAGGGTCGGGTCGACGCTGTCCATCAGTGGCTCCCGGGTATTTTTCCCCTCCGTGATGACACGGATGATGGCTTTTTCCATTTCCCAGGTCGCACGGGCAACCAGTAAGGGCGTCGCCTGACCCGGCACACGAATGAGGTCCCCCTTTTTGACCATCTGGCTGATTTCCCGGTCAATCCCGGCGATATCGGGATAAAACTCAGCGGCCCGCTCGGCCAGATGTAACACGTCGAACGTCACCGACTGCTGGTCGGCGATGGCGCGCTCGACGGCCACCGTGACGTCCGTTTTCACACTGTCATGCAGGGTGGTCAGGGCACTGTCCAGCTGATCCCGGCCACTGAGTTTACGGACCAGCTGCACGGGGGAGTTTTCTGTCCGCATACGCTGCAGGCGGGCTTCTGCCTTGTCTTCCGGCTCTGCCGTGAAGATTTCGGCGCGGTGTCCTGACTGCGCCAGGGAATTCATGGTCTGCGCGGTGATATCCCGTGAATTCAGCGCGGCCAGCACCACACCGCTGTCATTGTCGCGGTTGCCGGGTCCCGCAACATAGCCGTGGGTGAGATAGAGCGGGCTGTCTGCCGGCAGGGTCAGGACTTTGCCGTCCCGCTCCACCGTTATCCCTTCCTGACCGGCCTGCGTGACGGTCAGCCGGTCTTTTGATTTCAGACCGGTACCGCGATCTGCTGCCAGCGCAATCAGCCTGTCACCGGCGGCGATATGCAACTGCTCGCGCTGGTAGAGTCGCCAGTCTGCGGTCAGATCGGCGATTTTCATGCGGACCAGCACCCCGTCCCCGTCAATCAGTGACAGAACCCGCGTGTCCTCATGCACGCGGTCAATCACGTAATGGCGGGTTTCGCGCTCCGTCCGGTCTTCCAGTACCTGCCCGGCGCGGTAGGAGCCGCTCATCCGGCGGGTTTTACTGTCCAGCCAGACCGGCGTGCGCGCCTCCACCGTGACACCGTCACGTTCAAGCTGACCGGCATTCTGCAGCGCATCCCGGATAAGCCCGGTCAGGTGCTTCTGCTCACGCTGTCCGACCACAATGGCGGTCACTGGCTCTGTGCCGGCGCTCAGCTCCGCAAAGCGGTCAGCCAGGGCACTGTAGCGCTCGCGCTTGTCCCGGATGCTGACCACTTCCGCCTCCATCCCCGGTGCCGGTTCCGTCCGGCGGCTGCGCACCACCCCGGCCGACTCCAGCACGGACATGGCATTCCCGTTCGCCTGCCGCCCGGCGCTGTCGAGAAAGACCAGCTGCGCGCTTTTGTCCCGTGCTTCACCGAGCAGAACCAGCGTTTCCTTAAGGCTCAGCCGTTCTGCCCCCTCAACAATCAGGGTGCTCTGCGGGCGCAGCTGAAAATCCCCGCTCAGCACCTGCTGTCGCCCCGTGATGTGCTCCCGCAGGCGGTCCGATTTTGCGAGGGACACGGCACGTTCGGCAGAGCTGGCCAGCACCTGCACCTCCCGGCCATGCGCTGCAGAAATACCGGCAAGCTGTTCCGTCAGTTCCCGTATTCCCGCCACCCCCTTCGGGGCATTCATCAGGACAAGCGCATCCCTCTCGACCGCCTCCAGCGCCGCCGGCGCGTACTGTGCGGGACGCTGAAAACTGACGACGCGGGTTTCACTCAGGTGTTCCCGGCTCAGCGCCTGTATGGAGAGTTCATCCAGCAGATGGATACGCGACGTGAAGACCCCTTTTTCCGCATCCAGCGGCACGATAACCCCTTCCCGCAGCGCCTCGTCCAGCGCGGTTTTCAGTTCAGAAATTGGGGGGATTTTGTCGCTGAATTCCGCTGTACTCAGCAGCAGTTCGCCCCAGGTGAAACGGGTTTTACTGTCGCTCAGCTGGGAGACAGCCATACGGACCGCGTCCGTCATCTCAGCAGGCACAGGGGTCATCTGCACGGTCAGGGCCACACCGGGCTGTCCGGTGGCCGGGGCTTTTACCCCGGTCTCACCCGGTGCAGGCTCCGCCAGGGCGTCAGCGCGCTCAGGCTGCGACACGGGCAGTTCCCTCTCCGCCGGTTGTTTCCCGTCCCGGTCTGGCGTTTTATCGTCTGCAGCTTTTCCGGGGCGTTGTTCCGGCGCCTGTCGCTGCCCCCCGTCACCAGCTTCCGGTGCATCCCGGCCCTGAATCACGTCTGTCCGGGATGTGGGTGTCACGGGGAAAACCGTTTTTTCTTCCGGCCCGGAGCGGGTCTGCGCGCCTGCCGGGTCCTGCGCTTTCCCTTTCGCCTGTGCCGGCGTTGCCGGCACGTCATTCCCGGCCACTGTTTTTTGGGGGGCTGGCGGCTCAGGGGGGCGAGGTGCATGACTGCCACCGGGGGCTGTCCGGGGCACCACGCTTTCCTGATAGGCTTTCATGTCCCATCCCTTCTCTTTCATCTGGGTCTGCCAGCGCTCCATCAGACGCAGCCGGGAGGGATCGACTTTCGCCCTGCGGGTATTTTTGGCCGCAATATCCAGGCTTTTCAGGGTGGCTTCGGCCCCGACCGCCCCGCGAATTTCCCGACCGCGTGAGGAATACTCCTCACGAACTTCTTTCGGGACGGCTTTGATTTCCCACATCCCGTGCGGCCCCACTTCCTCCACTTCGTGGCCGAGGGACTCTACATCCTCACGCAGTGCCTTGCGGTAGAGTTTGCCCAGCGTCACCTGCATCTTCATCACCGTCTCGATGAAACCGGCATTGTGAATGGTGTCGGTGGCCAGCGCTTTCCATTTCCCGTTCAGCTCCGTCATGTTGGCGACCAGCATATGCGTATGCAAACCCGGATCGAGATTACGTGTCGTGTCGTGTGTGTAGAGTGCGGCGACCATTTTGCCGGTGTGGACAATAGAGGTTTTGCCGTCGACCGTTTCACGG
The DNA here is from genome assembly GCF_000410515.1 of Enterobacter sp. R4-368. Taxonomy (NCBI): domain Bacteria; kingdom Pseudomonadati; phylum Pseudomonadota; class Gammaproteobacteria; order Enterobacterales; family Enterobacteriaceae; genus Enterobacter; species Enterobacter sp. R4-368. Next base: position 72,270 of record NC_021492.1, read on the forward strand.
GCAGAAATGAGTTTCTCCACATAACCGGCGGCAACCCTGACGGCGCGCTGATGGGCTTCCAGCAGGGCTTTATCCCCGCCAATCAGGGCCAGGATGGAGACGCTTTTCGGGGCGGAGAAGGTCAGGTCATGCCCCGGCCGGTGGGTGTGGTTGCCGTTGATTTCCTTTCCCAGCCGGGAGCCGTCAGGCAGACGGCCCTCGAGCACCGCCGTCAGCTGGTCGCTGCGCACAGGCCCCTCCAGCCCCAGCTGGCTTGCGCCCTCGCCCAGCCACTCGCTTTCCAGCTGGCCGAGAAAATAGTAGTTATCCTTGTTGCTGTAATAGCCCGCCGCCTCGCCGGCGGACACAATCGGTGCGGGTGACATCATAGTTCGTGTTCTCCGTCGTCATAGCGCTCAAAATCGCCCTCGTCATAGCCCGGATCGTTGTGATGGCGGTGGCGGATAATGTTTTCCTCTTCCCTCGCCATACGCCGGTTGGCGGCGTTATCGTCTTTCGCCTTCTGCTCCGGGGACGCAGCATGCCCGGCCGTGGTCAGTTCCAGGCCGCCATCCGTCAGCTGAGTGACTTTCATCAGCAGCTCCTGTGCCTCACCCCCGGATTCAGCGTTCTGCACATCGTCCGTCGCGGCAGTAGCCGGCTTCAGACGTGCGCGGTTAAGCAAATCGAGTGCGCCTGCCGGCGCGGCGCTTTCCTGTGGCTGCGGCCTGCCAGTGGCCCGGTTGAGAAGACTCAGTGCATTCTCTGTCCGGCGTTCAGGGGCAACCTGTGTCTCTGTCCGCTCTTTTGCCACGGTTGATAGCGGCTCCGCTGGGTTCGGTTCCGGCTGGTTAGCAGAGGTAGCACGCAACTGCACCACGTTGCTGTTTTCAGGTGCGGAACGAGAGTTCCGGGGTGGAATGACGGGAGAAACCTGTGCCTGCTCTGCTACCGGACGGTGTTCAGCAGGTGAAGAAGCCGAAACGGGTCTGGTATTACCGAAGAGGTCTGGCTGTTTTACGGTTTTCATTCCCTCCTGTGGCGTAGCACTGGCTGTCGGTCTGGTCTGTCCGTCTGCAGAAGCTGCAGCAGTCTCTTTACCCTGAACACTCTCACCGGCAGTAAAATTCAGCCCGGCAAGTGCAGCGGCGCGCTCGTTCTCCTGGATCACTTTCTCCAGCTCTGGGCTGAGCGCATCCCGGATATTGCGCTCTATCAGTCCCTGATTCAGTTTCCTGAATTTCCGGTATTTCAGCGGGAGCACCACCACCGGGTATTCTCCCGGCAGACGAACATAAAACTTCAGGTTGGGCAGCTTCATGACATCTTCGTAGTCGACCACCGGTTCGTGAACCTTGTCCTTGCCCAGCGACACACCGTCACGCACGGCGTCCATGCCGTAGCTGTTCTGCTCTTTCGCCTCTTTGCGGCGCTGTTTCCCCAGCTCTTCCTCCACCATTTTTGCGACTTCCGCGCTGGGGGAGCGGCCATACATACGGGTGTTCAGCAGGTCGAAGATGGCTTTGGCCATTTCGCGGCCGTAAACGTTAATCAGCTGCGGCATGTTCTGGATGCCGATGACAAAGCAGCCACCGAACTTACGCCCCTCTGCCACCGTCTCCGCAAACTGCGGAATACGCTGCAGACCGGGTTTTTCATCAATGATGAACCAGACGCGACGGTCGGGGTTTTCCCCCATGCTCTGCAGAAGGAGAGTCGCCATCGAGAGCCACATGGAAATCAGCGACCGGACACTGTTCCGGTGACGCGCCTGGGCGGAGATAAACAGCCAGCTGTTGCTGTACTGCTCGCTGGTCATCCAGTTGCGGATGGTGAATTTTGGCCGGGTGCCATCATCCAGCCCCTGCAGAAAGCGCAGGGATTTTGCGTAGTTGGTGACCACGGAACGGATGGAGATGGCCGTCTTCTCGATTTTCTCTTCCACCAGGTTCGCGGAAGGCGTGTTGGCCAGATAAGCACGCAGATTCTGCATACTGAGCGACAGCAGGGTTTTCAGGAATTTCTCGATACTCCTGTCAGGATCAGCCGACATACGGATGGCCAGGTCAGACGCAATGGTCCGGGAACTGGATACCCAGAACGGATCGGATTCCCCTTCCACGGGAATAAGGCTGGCGGCAAAGTTCTCGTAGTCGACCACATCGATACACTCATCCCACAGCTGCCAGTTGGCGCAGCGTTCGTCATGCGGGTTGAGGATGAAATCGGTTTTCGGGTTGTAGTGGGTCTCCGTAAACGTACAGCCGGAGTCGTAGATAATGGCGCGGTCACCACGTTTACGAATGTAATCGAGCAACCAGCGAATAAGAGTGGATTTACCCACGCCAATGGTGCCGTGGATAAGGAAATTCATCACCTCGGCGTTTTTAACCATATGCAGGTCACCCACACGCAGGTCAGACAGCTCGCCGTTTTTGCGCAGCAGCCTGTTCACTTCAGCAGGTTTGTCCGTCAGTTGCATACCGGACAGGAATTCGTCCTCGCTCTCCCGTTTGCCAATCCGGGCTATATACCATCCCACCGCCAGGAACGCGACAAGACTTATGCCGCCAGCAACCAGGGCGGAAGATTGTAAATGGCTGGCGAGTTGCTCCCCCATAAACTGCATATACGGGTCAGTCAGCATCTGCTGCAGCGTCATTTTCAGTGTCAGGGTGGTGCTGGTCGCCGCGTAGTAGTAATGAATGTCGTAAAACTTCCCCCTGCCGGCAGGCATCAGGTCGATAAAGCTTTCATTGAGGCGGGCAAACCAGTACCAGCTGCCGTTATCGATCATCTCCTGCGACGTGAAGGACAGGAATAAAGCGCCCGCGATAATGACAAACAGGACAAGTATCCAGAACCCAATCCAGTTGTTGACCTGAATGAACATGCGCCAGCGATAGGCGGTCATCTGACCGCCCTGTGTAAGATTTTTTCCTTTAAAGCTCATAGAAATTGTCCGGCCGTTATCACACCGCCGGGCAACCCGGTGGTGTGGTGTTGATATGTTTCAGGACAGGGTGACTAACGCCGGTAACGGCGTGGCGGAATGAAAAGAATGGTTAACGGAGCATCAGGGGTGATTAACGGCTCATACCCTGCCAGCGCTGGCGTCGTTTTGCATTAAGGCATGCCTGCAGCGTATCCATGACTGAACGAATGACCATGCCCGTCAACAGCGTGGCCAGTAGCCCAGCGGTGACAAAAACAAGAAGCCAGCAAATCACGTTAAGCTGATTTACCCATTCCAGGCCGTTTACCGTGCTGAGTGCCTGCGTGTGGGTATAAAGAAACGAAGTTGAAAGGAGCCATTTCAGTACATCCGAACCAAAATGCAGCATCAGCCAGGTGGTCCAGGCCGACAGGATGAGAAGAAACAGGCAGGCAGAAATACAGGTACTGAGTGCAGATCTGTTCATAAAAGAGTCCTTAAGGATTTTCGATTTTAAAACCCGCAGCGCTCGCCACAATCCGGATATCGGCGCAGGCGATGTCCGGTGAGGAAGCGAAATTTCCACGGATGTCAGAGTGTGCAAGTACGCACGGTAGCCCGGCCCTTCCGGATACAGCAATGCACCCGGCAGCGCAGCTGCGCGACAGGAAAAAGTGAACCGGAAAGGCGTTGATATCAGAGAATCAGGAAAGAATGTCGGGACAGGACGGGGAATTACATGATACCGGCGATGGATTTGGCCAGCTGAGCTTCCAGAACTGGTTTCGCCTCGTCGAATTTGAGGTTCACCTTGTTGGCACTGGATACCACACGGGTCTGGTATTTCGCGCGGTTGCCCTGCTCTGTGCTGGTCTGGACTTTTACGCCGGACGTTCCTTGTTTAAGCGCAGCTACATTATCAGTCGTGACGGTGGCTTTACTGCGCTCGGAAATCTGCAGATCGGTCACCATCGTGTAGTTCACGTCCTCCACCATAGCGTCAGCAGCCAGCCCCACCAGTCCGGAGGCCAGCCCCACGCCCAGCGTCGCACCGGCAGAACTGGAGTTGTAGGCGGTGATACCTGCTCCCAGCGCAGCAGCGGTTGCTCCCCCCTCATAGCCGGAGCTGAGGAAGCCCTGCGTCTGACGCAAATCCATCTTGTCCGCTTTCAGTACGTTCGCCTGCACCCAGAAATACGCAGCATCAGGCGAAGACGTCACGCGATAACCTTTCGCGGTTAATTCTGAAGCAATTTGCGACTGTAGCCCGGACATATCTTTATCAGAGGTATTTCGTACCTGAACGAATACCGTTTTGTCTGATGTCGGCTCCAGCCAGATGGTTTCGCTCATCTGTGTTTTAACGTCGAGATTACGCTTTTTGACGGCGGTACTCATTGCACCGCAGCCGGTAAGGGTAAATACAGACAAAGCGAGGGCGTAAAGTGCAATTTTATTCAGTTTCATATTGAATTCCTGATATTTGTTTTTGAAAGGATACTTCGAATTTTTTAGGTGACTGTTACAGTGCGATTGAGAAAAGCGGATGAAAAAGGCTGGAGCATTTTGCGACCAGCCTTATGAGATCAATATCCGCGATTTGGGTCATATGATTGATGAGTGGTTGGGTCGTTAAAATTAGTACCCCAGCTGTTGCCTGCTATATCTAATCCTGAAATACCACCATTCATTGGAAGACCCGAAGATGGGTTTATATATGTATCCGAACTGCTACCTGGTCCAGCAGAGATATTATTCAAATGACCGTTTGAATTGATAGGTATGAAATTATCAGAAGCACCATGCACTTCATGAGATAAATCATTGACTACAACTCCCCTCATACGCATTGTACGAGCCTCGTTGTCTGTTATCGGAAAGCGCTCTCCGCTTTTAACAATAAAGTATTTTCCTGAAACCTTACTAGCAGCCAGATTACTTTTTGTACGTTTATATCCATAAACAAATACAAAACAAAAGGCCAAAACCGTATGGATAGCTGCGCCAGAAATTAATGCTGTTTCGCGATCTTCTCCGACATTAAAAATCACACCTGCCAAAGTTAATGTCAATATCAGCGAAATACTCGTCAATAGAGAAAGAGGGCAATTTAGCATTTCCTTTTTTAAGGAAAAAAAGACCACAAGATAAATCATAAACGCAAGAGTGGATACTAAAAGCGACATTGATATATATGAACTGCCAAAACGCAAGCTCAATATGACAGAATACACTAGATATATTGCCATCGGAACGAAACAATAAATCTTGTTGACTGTTCGCTTCATAATCATTACCCCTTGGAACCATCCCTTTTCATCTTATCAACTTCATCTTTAAGTTGGTCAGGGTCTAGCTTGTTAAAAGGATTAAAACTACTTGACTGATCGTATTCTTTTTCTTTCCGCTCAAGGTTGAATTTTCCTTGAGCATTATGAGTTTCTCCTTTAAGGATATCACTGGATGTCTGAACAGTGGATTGTTTTTTATCAATTTCCCCAGCAGATTTGTTGATATTTTGCTCGTTGGCAGATCTTTGTTCTGCCACCTTCCGGTGAATGTCATTCTGCTCTCCAAAACTATGCTCCTGCAGGCGATTCTGGTTTGCCCTGAAGTCATTCTGCATATCATCTCCAGGCACCCCGCTACCCCGAAGATGATGTCCTGCAGAACTCGCTTCGGCGGGTTTGCTCTGAGAAAGTGAGGTTGAATGACTGGCCACACCATCCGCCTGTTCGTGTCGATTTTGAGGGGGGTATGCCATCGCCCCGTTATTTTCCTTTTGTCCCTGAATATGACTCTCGGACTGATTAACAGCATGCTCACCACTGAACGCGGCATGTTCACTGCCTCCTTTCAGATCGGCACGCCCCTGCTGATAATCCCCCATGATTTCAGGTTTGAGACGCTCGTTAACAAACTCCATTGCCGCCTCACGGGCTGTGGGAGCGCTGGTCAGCATAGTCTGAGCTTTATCACCGTACTTGTTGGACGCCCAGTCAACGAACTCCTGGGTATAGTTAGTATCCAGGCTTGCGCTCTCATTCTGAGCGAGTGTGGCCATACGGCTAAATTCGTTGCTGTTGGTGGAACTTGTTGTGAACTGGTGATACTGGCTCTGAGCATCATTAAGTGTGGCAGCAAGCTGTTGAACATTGCTGGTTCCGGCACTGTCGGAGTGATTCGCAGAATCGCTGATACGGCTGCTGCTGACCATATCCATTCCTTTTCTAAAGTCTTGTACCGCCTGGCTATTCTGGTCGTGCCGATGATCAATTGACGCTGCTCCTGTATCCTGGATACCTCTCGAACTGCCTGATGAATGACGAACCTGAGCATCTCCATAAATCTCACCACTTGCTTTTGCAAAACCGAGATTAAAGCCGCCCCCTAGGCTGCCTTTTACCCCACCTGTTGCACTTCCCTGGTTGCTGATATCCATCAGCTCGTTATAAGCCTGCTGAGTCGAAATGTTGTTGGCTTTCGCATAGCTCTCGGCAGCGGACATCATCATTGTGGCACCGCGTGAGGCGTTCAGTGTCTGGCTGTTATCCGAACCCTGATTCAGACTGTCGGTACTACCGCTCTGGCTGGCAACCTGCTGCAGCTGAGACCAGCCACTGGTGACGCTGTGGTTATAGCCGTCCAGTGAGGTCTGCGCCTGCACCTGCGACAACCGGGCCTGCTCCTGGAATCCGCTGCTGGCCAGCTGGCTGAGGCGCATATTCACCGGCAGGTTAGACATCGCGCCGGAACCGTCAATAACGTTATGGCCACCGGCGGTGACTGTGTGACTGGAGCCATTATCCGCCTGCCACGTCTGCTGCCCCTGCCGCTGCATCAGGTTGGTGTCCAGTTTGTTCTGGTTGACGTTATCCATCGACATGTTGTTAAACGACCAGTTGCCGTCTGCCGTGGTGGAGGCCACGCCGGCCGAGCCGAACGCCATCGAACTCATCACGCTGCCGGCCACCTGAGAGCCGATTGCCGCTGCACCTTTGGTCAGGAAAAAGGACAGCACCGGAATCGACATGGCGCAGTAACCGGCCAGATTGGCCACATCCGAATGCTGCAGCGCCACCGCATCCTTGTTGGACAGTACAAGGGGTGTCCCCCCTGTTTTTGTCTGCAGCCAGAACGTGGCGGCATAGTTCAGGATGGCGAACATCACCGGCCACATCTGGAAGTAAAGGAACCCGCAGATATAAATCTTCAGGGTGTTCAGGCCAAAGATGGCGTGGTTGGCTGCCGCAAGCGCGATGACCAGCGGGAACAGACAGACCAGTATCAGCATCATCAGGGACTGCAGGAACGGCAGCTGCCGGGTGGCCAGCGTGCTGCCCGCCGCCCAGCTGATACGCTGCTTGGTTGCCGCACTTTCGGTCGCGAGGTTCAGCAGGTTGGCCGTGTCAGAAGACCGTGCCGCAAAGCCCCGGATGCCCTGCTGTATCGCGCTGTTGGTCACGTTGTTTTTCATGATCTGCGCGGCACTCAGCCCACCGGCATAGAAAAAGCCGTAGCTTTCGCCCATTGAGTTGGCCAGCAGCGTGGCACCGTTCAGGCGGTTGCCGAAGATTTTCTGCGTCAGCCAGGCAAACGTCGGACTGCTGATCTGCGCATCCTGCCCGGCCAGCGTCTGGATTTGCGCGGCAGCCTGCTGACAGGTCAGAAATTCACGCGCGTCACTGGTCGTTTTGAAAATCCCCCGCAACGGGCTGGGGTTACTGGTGATAAGTCCCAGCGGGTCGGTGGTGTTGAGCAGCTCGTTCACCGTGTACTTGTGGTTCAGGAGGATGTCGCCAATCACGCAGTTTTCCACGTAATCCGGCAGCATCTGCGCCAGCTCCGGGTTCTGTGTCTGCATGTCGCTGCTTTCCGCCACAATCCCGGAGCCAAACAGCATTCCGGTTTTGGTATAGGTCACCGAGTCCGGGCGCGCCATCATGTAGTCATACAGCTGTGCCACATGAAAACCGATACTGGTAGACAGGGAGGCAATCCCGGCCAGCCCCACCGGGACGTTATCGGTCACCCAGACCGTCGCCGGATCCGTGATATCAATAATCTGCACCGACCTTTTGGGGACGATGAGGACGGAGGTTATCAGCGTGAACACCGCCAGCCACTGCACAAACACCATCGGGTTACGGCTTTTGACAAACGACGCCACGATACCCAGCACGGAGAAGGTGCCGACAATGCGCAGCAGCGTCCCCCATGTGCTGGTACCGAGGATGCCGACGACAGCGTCAAAGGCCGATTTCCACATCCCGCCGCCGTATATGGTATAGATTTCAAGCATCAGGGATTCCCCCAGTGATAGTTGCTCTGGTATGAGCCGGAAACAATCGTGGATACCTGCTGCTGCAGGTACTGCATATTGCGGTCGATGCCGTCCAGCGCGTTCTGGTCGGCGGCAGACTGCAGTTTCATGTCGGCCAGAAGCCCCTGGGCATGGATGACGTTATCGCGCAGTTTTGAGGCGGCCTCTTCCGGCCAGTTTTTACCGGCCATCGACAGCGAGGCCTGTTTGACCAGTTCCTGCAGGTACTGAATCATCAGATCCTGCGCGATGAAGTCACTCACCTGAATCAGGTAGGTGGCGCTCTGCCCCATACTCTGGGCGTTAGTGAGGTACTTGAGCACCGGCACGGACGTGGTGTTAACGAAGCCTTTTTCCTGGTCAGTCAGGGGACGGTCTTCAACCAGCTTCGACTGCATGGAGAGCATCAGGTTTTTCACCAGCGTGACCAGCGCATTGTTTTCCTGAATATTGATGTCCACGACGACCGGTACCAGACACAGCGTATCCTCGTCACAGCCGTACACCTTCGCACTCCCGCCCCGCATCAGCACTTTCACCAGGTCGCGGTTGTCGACCAGCGGGGTCAGGATGGTCACCTGCCCGTCCTTGTTAAAGATGATGGAGCCCACGGCGCTCATCACCAGCTCCTTGAGCTGACGGTTGCTGTCGAACATATGGTTACGGCTCAGCGCATCCCAGATGAGGTTCTTGTTCTTCAGCACCTGGTCTTTTTCAGCGTCGCCGGCGTGACTGGTGACGCTGTCGCTCTGGCCACCCACGGTACAGCCCTGACGTGATGCAGCCCAGTCCGAGAACATGTTGCTTTCCCCGGCGATGTCCTGACAGATTTTCTGCTGCGACACCTGAGTGACAGGCCACAACCCGCCGATAATCCCCTGCGCCGCCTGACAGGAAGACATGTTCATTGAGTTCACGTCACTGGCCAGTTTCTGCAGGAAGTCTTTGGCCTGCTTCAGTTCCGGGACCATCGTCTGCAGCGCAAGGTCAAAAGCGTAACCGGCGGCGTTACTCATGATTGACTTAACAAGGCGCTGGATTTCCTCACCGCTGATCATCGAAAACGAGCCAAGATAGGCATCTATGCCGCCGCAGCCGGCGTTCAGGGAGGGTACCTGCATCGAGATAAGCTGTACGTTTTTGACCGGGTTACGCAGGTAGACCGAACCGCCGGTGAAGTAACCGGCAGCCTGTCCCTGCCACGCCTGAGCCTGAGTCACGTTGCCGCTGTAACCGAGGCTCCCGAAGAACCCGTTCAGATCACCATTCACGTCCGCGTGCACGGGAAGCGATGCCATCCCGGTTATAAAGACCAGCGCGGCAGTCAGGAGAGATTTAATCATGGACTCCCTCCCTTGGGCGTTGAGCGAAAGATTGCCTGATGGCGTAATGGGTCACCGTGGTAAATAAAAAACCGGCACACAGTGAGATCAGCAGCAACACTGGTAAATCCTGAAGAAGTGAAGTCATATACGGCCGCCCCAGCTCCCTTACTACTCGCGAAGCGAGAAAGCCGTAGAAGATGGCCGACACGAGAAACGCAATGCTGTACTGCAGGCAGGCGCGCTCGGAACGCGTTAACGCATACATGGATGTATTCATTCTGTAGTCCGTCTGTATTACTGCGGCGTAACCTGTGCGTTCGCCGGCATGGGAGGAAGTGAACGGGGGTCGACCTGATCCATATCTGCCTGAATCAGGCTGGCGTAGCGGTTTTCCAGTGTGGTGATATCCATCACCCCCTGCGTCAGCGGATACGCCTTCAGGGTGTGGACATTCACCATAAAGGCGGTCGGCGTGGCGATCGGCAGACCGTTGCCAAAGAACGTCATGATTTCATCCGCCAGCGGCGAGGCCGGGTCGGTTTTACGCGGTATCAGCGGCACCGGGAATGACGCATCTCCGCCACCGTCCAGGGTGTAGGGGTACACGCGGATACGATGCTCATCCGCCCAGCGCTTCAGGTCGGGGTCAAATCTGGCACTGTACTGGCAGTGGGACTGCATGAAGACCACCACGGCATAATCCGCCATATCGGCCCGCCGCCCGTCCGGCAGTTGCATCATCACTGGTGCTGCCGTGGCGGGCTGTTTCACCGTGCCGGTACCAGGCTGTGATTGCGTGGATTTGGCCGCATCGATGGCGGCGATTTCTTCCCGCGCGCCGGCACTGGCCAGCAGGGGGAACAGAAGTAACAGCGACACAAGGACTTTACTGGTCACGGGGCACCTCCGGGTTTGTGTTGTGCCGGTGACGCCAGTAGCAGAACCGGTTAAAGGCAAGCAGCCCTGCAGAGAGAGCCAGCAAAAAGTACGCCACCCAGAGGACCAGCAGCTGCGCGACGTTCGGGTACACCGCAATGATTTCGCTGAGCATTTTCAGCACCATCCCGACCGCAAAAAACGCAACGATTTCAGATAATGATTTCATCATTTCATTCCTTATTCTGTTTGCCATGCACGCCCTGAACTGCCCGCCGGACAGCGTTAATTTTCATTGCCCGCCCCTTCAGCCAGTGCCCGGTGTCTTTAAACCCGGCCATACCGTTGCAGAACCACCACGTGAACGCGCCCAGAATGACCAGCAATTTGTAGGCATACCGGATACTGCTGTCGGTTGACCGTTGCCAGTCGGCGGCATCCGTCAGTACCGGCTCACAGGGGGGCGTCAGGACAGGCGGCGGAATATGCCCCTCTCCTTCCGCGTTACGAGGTGGCACGCACACCCGCACTTTGTCTGCAGGTGTGCCGGCAACCAGACCACGGGCCTCTTCCAGAAACGTGCCCGCGAGTGAGTTATTGAAGGTCAGGAAAATAAACAGGCAAAAGAGCGCCAGTGCAGGCGCGGTGACAAAACTGAACCAGACGGCACGGCGAAGCGAGCGCAGGGTGCGCCCGGTAATGATGGTATTCATGGAGAACCTCAGAAATTAGGTTTGAAGCCGGTTGAAACGTTCAGGAAGCGTTTGGCCAGGTCATCCTGCGTCATGAATCCGTAGACCAGCGGCTGGTAATCACGGTTACGCGGGTCAACGAGGAACAGCGCCGGGAAATGCGTGATCCGCATCGACTGAGTCTGGCCACTGTCCGGGCGGGAGTCCGGCAGCGAAGGTGCCACCTGCCCGTCAACCGAGACCGGGATCAGCGACAGATGGTTGGCTTTCGCAAAATCGGCCACCACCCCGGCCATCTGCGTGTCAATCGGGTCACTTCCCCGGTAGAAGTAAAACAGGCCGTACTGCTGCCCCAGATTGGCAATGGCCTGCTGCCGCTGTTGCTGGTCGCGGGTCTGAACCAGCGGCGCCATGCTGTTGTAGTGCGGATATTCCAGGTTGTAGTCCAGTTCCGGGTGCGTCAACTGCGCAGCGGCAAAGGACTGACTGAACATCGAGCTGCGGTCGGTCCAGAACTTCTGCCACTTCAGGTATGTCGCCGTGTTTTCCCGCGTCGGGTACAGGATGGCGCGGTTAAGCGCCTCCCGTGTGTAAGCCTGGAGAACCTTTGCCTGCTCGACCGCTGACATTTTGCTGAAGTCCGGAATCTCCGGTTTTTCAGGCTGCTCATGCGGGGGCACAGGTGCCGGTTTCGGGGGCGTTTTCGGTTCGTTGTACCAGGACCAGCCGGTAAACGGCGGTGCCGGCGCTATGATTTCCTCGCCGGTTGCCGGCAGCGCCAGCACCATCATCAGCAGAGGGAGGAGCCGTTTTATCATTTTGCCCCTCCGCTGCTTTGTTGCTGTTGCACCTGGGCGGCGATCCGGTCTTTGATTTGCTGCACCATCACACCGGAGTCCGGTATTTTCTGGTTATTGATCAGGTCAGAGTAGAAGTCGGCGAAGTTGATTAAATCGAAGTTGATGCCCTGCAGCTGTGGCACCGTGATACCGCTGCAGTTGGGGCTGTCACCGCTGCCAAAGCCGATCCCCAGCTGGTCGCGCCGGCCCTGTTCCTGAATGATACGCGCCAGTTTGCCGTCAAACACGCAGTACACCTGGCTTTTCTGGACGCAGACGCCCAGCACCTGATGGTCGCAGCGATCGCCCACAGAAACGGTGATTTTTTTGGCTTTGGCTTTGCCCAGCGCCAGCTCGTCATCATTACAGGCTGACAGCCCTGTGTCCTGTCCCCAGCCACTGTCCTTGCAACAGTTGGAGAAACCGGCCAGTGCCTTGCGGCAGCTCATCGCCCGGCCAGTGAATGCTTTCACATTGATCTGGTCATTCGTTACATCAGCCGCCGCTGAAGCGAGGCCAGCCAGTTTGGCCACTGCCGTATCGAAACCGCTGTCACCAGCTCCGTCAGTGTCGCTGCAGTCCCCGCTCCGACAGAAATACTGGCCACCGCACACCACACCGCCTGATGAGAAGTTTCGCTGGCATTCATAATTCACCACTTCATGTTCACAGTAGCCCTGAGAAGCGGTCTGGCACTGTGTTCCGGTCATTGTACATGCCGGATTATTCATGAGCGTTTCACAGGTTCCGTTGGAACCCGATTTCTGCAGGTACTGGTCGGTGTATTCCCAGCAGTCACTCCACACCTGTTGCGTAACGCCATCTACGGTGACAGGACGATACCCCCCTGCAACGGAACACACGCTGGAGACTGCAACGGCACTGTTCTTGTCGAACCCACAGGCTTCCTTCCAGACTACTTTGGGTACCGCCGTGGATTTTTTGGTCCTGATAACCAGCCGCAGAGTGAAAGGCACATGTTTTTTGAAGGTAAGGCGACCGGACCCTTCCCTGAGGGAATGGTCATGGCTTGACGTAAACCCGACACCGGCCGTCAGCGTTGCAGGCACCGGCGTGAAGGCAGTTTCTGGCTGGGTCCGGTTAGATTTCCAGGGAAACGCGTTGCCCAGCACGTTGACCGTCATATTCCAGCGATCCTGATTGATGCCATAGTTTTTGAAAGAATAAAACGCCTGGATAATGTCCCCGCTTACCGGCGGAACAATGGTGACAACATTGTTGCCGTTGATTTGCGTCATGGGCATGGTATCCAGTTGCCAGACCAGCGTCTGATCTTCAAAGGTGCTGCTGCCCTCCACTTCAATACTGGCTGTCCTGCTGCAGCTTTGCTCCACCCAGGCGTCCCGGTCGCAGGTGTATTTATCGAACACTGACTTCGTGACAGTGGTGCTCTGACACTGCTGCGCATTCCCGGTGCCATCAACGAGTGTGTCGCTGTTCTGTTCCGCATTCTTGCCTGCGGTGATATAAGGCGCTTTGGGATCAATGACCGGTAACGGATTTTTTGTGCCCGCATCGATAACGGCCTGCCCGGCACCGCTGTTCTGTAAGGCCTGTTGCCCTTTATTGCTCAGACCACCGTCGCCCCCGGACACGCCACCGTAGTAGTCTTTTTCAGGCGGGTTTGTGGTGTAGCCCGGTATACTGCCCGTGACGGTATCGGGATTTTTCAGGGAGGAAGTCCCCTGTGACGAACTGCCCTTACCGAAACTCGCCCCGGCATTAAAGGCATCGCTGTTCGCATCCGCCCGCACAAGACCAGAGACCAGCAGCGCGAGAAGCACAATGGGGTATTTCATCGTGCGGCCTCCAGTAAATGACGTGCTGTTGTGGCGCAGTCACCCTTTTCAGCCACTTTTTCCAGTGCCTGCTGCAGCGGAAGACTCCCGCGAATCACGTCATAGTGGCCGGCACAGGTGACAACCAGCGCCGGCACGGCTGTGATGTGATAATCACTGAACAGCGTCGGGTCTATCTGTACACCGGTATTTTTGTCCTCTTTCGAGAGGCTGAACATCGCCGCAGCGGTCGCGCGGAAATCATTATTCAGCAGTCCCCGGATGGTTGCCGGGATACTGAAACGGTTTGCGTCTTTCAGCATCGGCAGCAGCCCTTCGTGGGGGATACCCAGACTGACAAAGTAAATGGCCGGAAAGGTTTTCTGCTCAGCCCCCGGTTGCCCGGCCGCGATCCCCTGCTGCAGGCGGGAAATCATATCCTGTTGCGCCTGTGGCAGGGTGTAGGACTGCGCGGACAGGGTGTCTTTGAACGCCTGCAGGTCGTCCTGCTGTTGTTTCATCCACACCCGGTCGCGGGTGGAAACATTCGCCTGCTCGCTGGCAGTGACAGACATGCTAAAAGCCAGGCTGCCGGCAAGCAGCGCCCGGATAAGAGAGTTTTTCATGGCAGACCTCAGAGAAAGACGCAGTTACGTTTACGCCAGAGGAGATAACCGAAATTTTTCTTTGATGATGGCGGGTTATGGGACGTTCCCCAGAGCTGCGTACTGGCCCCGAAGGGGTGACAGTTCGACGCTTCAGGCTGCATGTTCACCATCTGATACCGCCATCGCTCTTTGGGGATGATGGGCGACGGATACTGGTTACAGACCGCATTGTCTGCGCCGATGGAATTCCAGACCAGTCCCTCGCGGTGCATCTTGAAAGCCATGCGCTCAGTGACCAGCAGGGAGGATTCCAGCGGTGAGAACTCGCCGGAGGTATAGCCTGTCAGCGGGTACACAGAGCCCTGCGCACCGGCGCACCAGAAGAGCGGCGACAGCGGCAGACCGGCTGAAGCGGCGGCAGAGTCTGCTGCGCATGCCCCCTGGGCAATCAGGTTGCCGAACAGGGCAGCTTCCGGGTTGATCAGCATTGAGAGCGTGGAGTCATTCCACAGCGGATCCACCTCTGACAGGTAGGCAATGTCCATATCCCCGGTCTGCAGACACCCCAGACTGGTGATGATATTGAGCCACCATATCAGGGGATATTTGTACCAGTGGACATGGTAGAACGTGCCGGCTGCCGGCCTGTCACTCTGTCCGGCCGTACCGGTGCCGGTCCGACCGAGGTCGATTTTAAACCCGCCCATGTTTACCATCACACCGGGTTCACGGGTTACATCCGTCATGGCCATAGGCTCCCAGAAACCAATGGCCAGTCCGATGCGGTAAAGCACACCCACCGGGCAAATCTGGATGGGACTTGAAGGATTACTGGTGTCCGGCTGCGGCCCGGAGGCAAGTTTGATACTGCCGAGGGTCATGGGAAACAGGCATTTCCAGCAGACATCCGAGATGGGATTCACCCAGCGCCCTTCACCGGCATCACTGGCACCTGCCGGTGAGGAAGGTAACAGAACGCCGGCAAATGCCAGCCCCAGCAGGAAGAACACCGCGCTCAACTGACGTCGCATGGCACCTCCCGGCGGCGCAGCCAGATGCAGACGGGACCATAATCTTCACCGTCAAAAATCGCGCCGGCAAACCAGCCCGCACCGTCCGGAACCGGCGGCTGCCAGCAGGCAAAGGATGCCGTCTCTGCGTATTCAGTCGCGGCGGGAGAACCCTCGTCGTCCTCCAGGTAAACCAGACAGTCTTCCAGACCGTTTTCCGCCAGCCAGCCGTCGTATTCAGCTGGCTGAATGTAATCGCGTCCCGCGTAGAAGCGGTCAAGCGCAGGGTGGCACCAGTAACCGTCATGGGTACGGACGACCGGCAGCGGCCCGACAGACTCAGGATGTTTCATATTTTGCCTCGGAAAGGAGAATGCCACGGCCACCGGCTGGCGGGAGGGCGTTAAAGGGAACAGGACTCAGTGGCTGGCGGCTTCAATGATGAGCTGCGCGCGCGTTTCTTTATCCAGCCGGTGCAGTGCCAGGATGGCACCCCGGACAACAGCGGACGTGTTGTAGAGCGGGTTTTCTCTCAGAATGTCGTTCAGACAGGCATCGGTCATGGCGTTGTGCCTGACAGACGAGATAATCTTCATTTCCGCCCCGTTCTGGTCTTTTTGCATAGGGCAACCTTGCATAGATGTGATCGGTCAGTCGAAACACCTGCCCTGACAGGCGAAGGCATAGCCGGTGTCGTCATCGTCCAGCACGCCCTCGTTCCGGCCCTCCGTCAGTTGTCTGGCGACCCGTTCAAGCAGCAACGGCAGCATGTCGGGGATGCAGTTTCGGGTGCACTGCAGCAGCACCACAATATGGTTTTCCAGACTTGCATTGAATGCTTTCATCACCCCGGTAAGCGCCGGAGGTGGCGACATCTGGAAGCTTTCGGTAAAAAAGCCAGGAGGAGAATCGCACCGCGTTCTTGTTACCGAATAGTGAACTGCTGTACGCATTTCCGGTGTGGAGAATTGGCCATCCTTGTCGGGGATGCTGACGTTATCAGAAGGAATATCCACACTGATGGTCGTGGCCAGATGTTCGAGGCACTGAATGAAGTCCCCCTTTCTGGCGTCATATTTACCGGTCACTTTCACCACAATTTGCTGCAGGGGGTATGCATTCAACTCGTGATCCGTTCTGACCTGCCGCAGTCGCCAGCCCCGCTTACCCAGATTTTCCAGTAAATCCTCCAGCATTTTTTCACCAAAGCCTGATTTCTCGCTGAGCCGGACCACATCATCCAGTACTTCCGGTGACTGTTCCGGTGCCCAGTACAGCTCTTTCGCCCTCACGAGGTCGGCGGCAATCTGTTTACGCAAATGCGGGCGAATACAACCGATATCAGGTAATAAATGACCATGCGACCAATCTCGCGTCAGGTCATATCCGGCGCGGTTAAGGGCTTTGCTGAGGTTTTCGAGCATCATATATGTGTTCATGATGCCGCTCTGCTGCCACAGGTACATCGCGGTACTGATATCAGTCAGTTTTTCGTCCGGTCGTTCATCAACCGGCATGCCGTTTTTCCATTCCACCTTTTCCTCACGCCTGCGTTTCAGAGACCCGTGGAGGGCAATGGCGACCAGAATTATCACAACGTCGTTAAATAACGCTAACCGGCTGACCAGAGGCTCCTCGATAAACTGCGCGCTTACCCCAAAAACCAGAAGCCACACGGCTGTAGCGATTATTATTTTATTCACCGGCAACTCTCCTTCTGTTTATCGAGCATCACCGTCAGCAAAAAGTCCGGAAAACGCTCATCACGTTTCTGGGGTTCATCAACGGTCACCCCGGTGGCGCGCTGCCAGCCGACAAACGCTTTCGTGATCAGTGGGTTTGCCCAACTGTCCAGTTCCGGGTAAACCGCTTTCAGGCGTTCCCCGCTGACCCACTGGGGCCGTGTACTCATTACTTCATGTTTTTTATTCATCGTTGCTGCTGTCATTTGCTGGCTCCGTTTACTGGAATTTCTTCTACTTTCAGCACCCGGTTATCGCGGGTGATACGCACCGGCGTGTGTTCAAAACCAAACTTCGTTGTCAGCACCCCGGCCTGATCGAAATAAATGCGCTCATCAAGTGCATCGCTGGTCTCCCTGATATTTCCCTTCACCAGGATGACTTTGAAATCCCCCGCACCAGGCAACTGCTTTTTCATCCATGCCACTTCGTCGCGGTTGTCGCCGTTGATGAAGTACAGCGTCTGGCTGTAGGGCACCCGATCGAGCGGATTAACCTTGTCACCCTTGCGGGCAATGATGTTGCCCTTCATATCGGTGATGGTTTCGTTGACGGTAAAGGTGGGGTCAAAGCTGAAGGTGCGGTACTTACTGGCGGGGGTCAGTCCCGCCACCGGGGGTGGCCGGACGGCGTTACGTTTAACGCGTTCAATGGCCTCTTTTTTGAGCGTATCCAGTTCGCCACTCTGCTCCATTGATTTCAGGCGGTTCCGGATAAAAACCAGCATATCCTGCTCTGCCGGCTCAAAGAGATTCCCCCACGTGCCGAGGTCTTTCGCCCCTGCACTGGCGGACAGTGTCAGGATGAGCACTGCCACCAGTCTGCGGGTATGCGTCATTTGCCCTCCTGCATCCGCACCGCAATGTCATTGCGGATATCACTGGAAATGTCCTGCTGCGCGCTGACAACAGCGGGCTGCACCAGAATGATGACGTTATGCTTCTTCTGCCAGTCGGCCAGGCTGTCGCTCATGGCCCGGTTGAACCGTGTAACAAGTGCTTTCGCCTTTTCCTCATCCAGTTTCTGCTGCGCAGACTGCTGCATAAAAATGTCCCAGGTGCCCTTCATATCGAAGGTCACCACCTCCGGTATGCCGGCTTTAATGACAAGCCAGCCGATACCGGTCATGATCATCTGCGAGACCAGCATACCGACCACTAACCGCCAGCGGACCGACGCCAGCCAGCCGGGCTGAGACACGCCTTCCTGTACCACACCCCCGTCTGCGGGTTTTTCGTTGTGTTCACTCATGCTGATTTCACCCATTCTTCAAGCGCCGCAAGCTCCGGCCCGTATTTCATCATGGCAAGCCGGTAAGCGGCTTCTTCTGAACTGGCTCCTTTCTTCTGCTCCTCCTGCATGAAAGCAAAGTCCTCCCCGCGTGAACTGAACATGGCCCGCGTCACCGGGTCGACAAAAAGGCGATGGAATGAACTGCGCTCCCCTGCCGTGATCAGCAGCGAACTGAAGCCCGTATCCAGCGCGGGCTGGAAGTATTTGATGACTTCTTTTTCAATCTCAGAGAACTGATCGGGGTATTCCGTCAGGTACTGTTTGAAGGCTTTGGCGTCCTGCAGAAGCGTAATTTTGGTGGAACTGTTGTTCCATGCGGCTTCCGCTTCCTTACTGGCGGTAAAGTCCTTAATCCCCTGCGTGATGGTGATAAAGCCGCCACGGTGACGACGCACGGTGCGGTATCCGGTTTCGATGAACTTCGCGGCATGCGGGTTGGAGCCACTGAGCAGACGCCACGCCTCATCGATGATGGCCACTTTTTTGAGATTACGCGGGCTGTGGTACATCTTTTCCTGAATCGCCAGAATGAGCGAAAACAGGATGGCGCTGAGCAGCTTCGGTTTGTTTTCGAGGCTGAGCAACTCCAGCACCGCAAAGCGGGTTTCGCCATTCAGTGTTGGCTCGTCGGCGTTGAAGTATTCCCCGTAAGGTCCCCACGTACAGTAAGGCTCCAGCAACAGTGCCAGCTCGGCCAGTCGGGAAATGATGGTGGGTTTGTCCTCGAACGCGCTGTTCACTTCCGCACTGGTAAGATAGGCGTGGACATCGTCAATGCGGGCCTTCTGTGCTTTCTGTTCAAACGCCCAGACCACCGCTTTCAGGAGAATGGCTTCACACACGGCATCGAGCGGCTCCTGGGGACTGGCCAGCACAGTCAGCAGTCGCATAATGTTTTCGCCCGATACCTTGCTGTCCACCACGTTGGCAAACGGGTTAAAGCGCAGCTCTGCACCGTCGAGATACACGCCGCCGGCCTGTTTACAGTAGTTTTTGTAGCTGTCGCCCATGTCGATGACCCAGGCGAAGCCCTCCGCATTCAGCACATCGCGCAGAACCCCCTGGGTAAAGAACGATTTCCCTGCCCCGGATGTGCCGGTCACGGCGATATTGAAGTTGGTGCTGCCGTTCTCCTCACCAAACATGTCAAAAAAGGCGACCTGGTTGCGGTAGGTGGGCAGCGGCATCCCGCGTCGGGAAAGGTTGCGTTCCCCGACCACCGGCATCAGGTTGGTGGCGTTCCAGCTTTTGGCGCGCAGCGTGGCGCCGGTCGTGTTCAAATCGGCCCAGAGACCTTCCTGCATCATGAAGGGCATCGCGGCCAGCCAGTTACGCATCTGCTGATACTGGATGGTAGTGAGCTCCAGTTCATTTTTACGAAACACGTTGATGGCGGCCAGTTCGCAGGAGAGAGCGTCCTGATCGTTATCTGGTGTGAACAGCGTCAGATTGAAATAAAACCGGCATAACGCCACTTCGTTGGTACCCAGTTCCATCTGCATTTGTCGCCATTCTTCGGCCTGTTTTTTGACGCCGGGAAACAGCATGGCGTAAGCGGAATTCGCTTTTTTACCGAGATCCATGTTCTTGCGCAGCGCTTCACTCTGGCTTCTGGTTTGCTCTTCCAGCTCAACCGTCCAGGTCAGCATAAAGGGGCACGGGATCCCCAGATCGGGGAAACGTAAATTTTGCAGATTATCGGCACCCTGCCAGAGCGCAAAACGGGTGGGGCTTTTGGTAAGCTGCATGTTCACCAGACGGCAGGCAGACGCGGGAAGGCGGACCTGTTTTGTGCCTGAGACCTGCTCCTGCGAAAAGCTGACCGGCACCTCCGTAACGTTTTCCGGCAGTTCCAGCCGGATATGGGACGGCCGGACCTTGATATCTATCCCCTGATCGACGACCTGCCGGTTCAGCTCTTCCACGCTGTCCCATTTGGCACTGGCGGGCATAACCTGAGCGGAACGGTAATTGACCAGCTCACGCATCAGCGACAGGAAATCACTGGCGGAAGTGTTGATGGAATCAATGCGGGCGGCTTCCAGCGAAACGCGGATGGTATTACGTATCTGCTTGAGTTCGTCCATTAACCGGGTGGTAAACCGGCCTTTTTTCCCGAAGACAATGAATACCCGGTAATTGCGAAGAAAGAGCGGGTACTCGCGGCGGTTGGCCATTCCCTCAAGGGACGACTTTTCCCAGAAAGCGCGGGTGATGCTGTTAAGGTGGGAGGCCAGCGGGCCTTTCCACATATCGGTACTGACCCCTCTTGCGATGCGTTCGCCGACACACTTGCTGGCCACCATAATCACGGTGACCGGCGTCCTGCGGGGCAGCTTTTTGCGCAGCATGTCATCCAGTGCCGCCACCACCTGTTCATTCGCTCCCGGCAGCGGCGCGGCCTCGAGAATAAAACCGGCCGTACTGTTGTTGATAAAGAGGTCGTTGGTGTCATCGTAATAACGCCAGGGAAGCGCCGCCGTCAGGGAAGGATAATCCCAGGCCTGCTGCAGGTTTGCTCTGGCTGAGGTGGCGCCGTCTTTCTCGCCCCCTTTCTGAAGGAGACTCACAAGACTGTCGAGAAATTCAGACATTATTTCATTCTCCCGTGGGGTTGCAGCCGGGCTGCAATATCACCGATGAGTTCCAGACGCAGTGAGTGCAGGTTTTCCTGTGTGACATGGCTTTCAAGCAGGTTGCTGCGCAGATGGCCCAGCGTGTCTTCCAGCAGGCCGGACAGTTCAGCGTCAGGCGTCTCTTCAGCGAACCGGCAGCCTCCCTGCCAGTTGCGGGGTTCACGTTTCACCCCGGTTCTGCGTTGTGTTTTCATTAATTCCCCTGCCCTCCCGTCATGAACGACGTCATGTCGTCAGTGAGAAGCCTGCGGGACACCGCGTTCCCGGCGGGCATATCCGCCAGCAGGCACCGTTTTCCCCGCCCGGTCACGCCGGCAAGCACAACATTCCGTCCGGCATCACGCAGAAACGCCGTGCCTTCCTGATATGCCATATCCACAGTCAGATTTTTCACCGGGTTATGTTTCATTCCCCGTCCTCCCCGATGACGCGAAAGCCTTCATCCCAGTGGGCTTTGTTTTTCACAAACTCCACGACTGCCGGCTGATGGAAGTTGTCATCTGTGTCCACCCACGGCGCAATCCACAGACGCTGTGTGGCGTCCGGGATGCGCTGTGCGGTCACGCGCCCGGCATCGCTGACGGAACGGGCGGGAGAAACATAAGACTGCGGAACTGTGGGGTGTGACAGCGTCTGGCCAGTCAGTGAACTGCGTGTGCTGACAGAGGGCGTCGGGGACGCCACAATCGGGCGCGGTGCAATGGTTTTCGGGGTGGTGCCGGTTGCTGCGACTGAAACGGGGCGGGAAGCACTGACCACCGGCGCTGTGTTACGCAGTGCCGGCAGGGTTTCACCCGCAGGCTTTTTTACGTCTTTTTCGGCACCGATATCGTCAATGCTCTTACCCTGCGCGGCCAGCTTATTGGCTTCGGCAGTGGTCAGGCATTTATCGGTGGCCGTGGCGTTACAGTCAAAATCTGAGTTCATACCGGCGCAGCCGGTTAACGCGCCGCACAGCAGTGCGGCACCCAGTAGTTTATACATGGATGTCTCCGGTTTAGAGATTTACTGAAAGGTGGTGAAACTAACGGTTGCGCGCATCCCAGGCGATAAACCCTGCGAAAGCGGGCATGATATAAGTCAACATAAAGGCCAGTTCAAAGCAGGATACGGGCAGGAGGACGAATTCCCACCGGAAAAAGTCATACAGCAGCGTGGCGAGAAGATAAAAGCCCCACGGACCTGCTGTAACGCATGCAGCTTCGACAGCCGCGTCCCTGGACGATGTATTCAGAAAGTAAGTGATATACGAAAGAATGAGCAGCGCCAGAAGCAAAAAAAATCGCCAGACCCCCCAGGTACTTTCCGTGGCGCCCGTCTGTATCAACCAGGCTTCCACCGACAGACTCGTGATAAAGATAACAACGGGTAACCAGATCCACTCCAGTGTTGAGCTGATTCTTTTACTGATACCGTCCATCATGAGTAATATCCCCTCTCTCCTGTCCGGTTGATTCCCGTGGTGGAGAAGCCCTTCTGCACGGCTTCGTCTGAAATGGTACTGGTTGAGAGCCCCAGAGAAACAAACACGGCCAGCACGACGAGTAACAGGTTGTTCGTTGCATAACGGCTCATTTCAGGGGCTCCTTTTCTTTCGTCTCCGGTTGATGATTCAAAAAGCGAAGCGGTTCCTTTTTCTGCGGGGAGACAGTCATGGCCTCGAGTGCATACCAGCGCTCCAGGTCATCCACATCGAGCTTCCCTTTCTCGCGGGCTGCGTTCTGTAGTGCTTCCCATGCCATCTGGTTTTGCGGCTTGTACTCGCAGAGTCGTGCATCGACAGCCTCACCCCATGTTTTCGGAAGAGCCCCTGAAAAATGGCTGGCCAGAAACCCGGACGGGATGTACACCGCTGCAAAGCACAGCCACTGCACAAGCATCGGTGCAGGTATAAACAACACGATGAAGAACGCGGGGACAGAGGGTGTCAGAAGGATAAGCGCGAATCGCGCGGTTTCCGGTGGCAGGCTTCCGCCCTTCCACCGGTTAATATCCCTGCGTATCTGTCTGAGTATTTCAGCATTAGGGTCATTATCCATGAGCAGCGCCTCAGTTAATGGTGTCGCCGAGCTGCAGCCCTTTTGCCTGGCGCAGCACTTCATCCGGATCGATGTTGCCGACAGAAGACGTTGAGGAGGTGCTGGCGACCGGTGTGTTACTGCCTGCGACAGCATTCTTCGCGGTTTCGCCGGCGTTCTTCGCCGCCGCTTTCGCCTTCTCTTCCTCGCTGTCCTGGCGGGTTTCGAGCTGGAAGCCTTTCTGGAACACTACGGTGACCTTGTTACCCGCACCAATGTCGATGATGGGGTGATACTGCTCAGCGCGCTTAATCCAGTACTGGCTCAGCGTGTCAGCCGCTTTGCTGGCTCCCCCGCCGATACCCTGCCCGAAGACATCACCGGCACTGACGTTCGCCGTCGCCCCCAGACCCACGGACGGCGTGGCGGCGGATTTAATGCCCTCGCCGAACCCGGATAACAGACCGGCTGCGCCGGCATAGCCGATGATTTTGCCGTTACGCATCACCGGTGTGCCTTTGATGCCGCCCTTGCCCTGGAAGCTGACATGGCCTTCAAACTCCATGTCGATATCCTTGCCGTTTTTCAGGTTGCAGCTGATGGTCTTTGTCCGGACCTCACCGCGTTCACTGGAGATGTCGCCCCAGATTTCCCCCACGATGAAGCAACCGTCCAGGTCATACTGCCGGTTGTTCGGCATGGTGGTTTTGCCCTGAAGGCGGATTGTCACTGGCCGGCTGTTCTGCTGCCCGGTGACGCTGGCGTTGGCGTCAGCACCTTCAATCATGACGGCGTCAGAGAAGGAGCCGGAGGATATCCAGGGCAGCTTAGTGGGTTTCTTTTTCAGGCTGTCGTAGTTAAAGGTGGTTTTGTCGATACCCGCAGTCATGCGATTACCACTGCCGCCGGGATAAAACCCGGCGCCCTGATTTACGGCTGCGCCAATGGCGGATGGCGCGCCGTTCACCGGGGTGACAGTGTACTGAGGGGGTCTGGCCTGACCGGCAGCAACCGGACCCGGCAGTGGTGTGCCGTCCGGAGAAGCAGGTGGTGTCTGCGGTCCGGTGGGTTGTCCGTTGCTGCCGGTGGCACCCGGCTGCTTCGTCAGCTGCTCATTCAGGCGCTGAATCTCGGCGTCCTTTTTCTGCAACTGAGAGGTAAAATCGACTTTGTTCTGCGCAACTGCCTGTGCCAGCTCCTTAAGCTGCGCTTCCATAGCGGAGGTTTTGGCCTGCTGTTGTGTCAGGGCAGACTGCTGAACCTGTTCGTCAAAGGCAGGACCGATAACACCGGTCATGTTGGGTGCCGGTGCGTTCTGCTGTGGTTTATGCTGGCTGCCGTGACCTTCGTTACCGAAGGTGATGACAGCGGCGGTTGTCACGCCGGCCGCTATCAGTACGCCGACCAGGATGGCAATCTGTGTGCGTCGGGTCTTCACATTGATGTTCATGGATGAGGTTCTCCGTCTGTGGAGAACACCACCCACACATACCCTTCCCCGTTCGCATACAGCTGATTCTGCGACAGCATCACGGCGCGTACCCCTTTGCGCCAGAAGTCACGCTCACGCAGCTGTGTGGTGACCACGCCGGTGTTTTTCATACGGAAACGCACAATGCGCAGGTGAGTGCCGACCAGCTGGCGCTCCGGCGTCAGCTGCACGGTAACGGACGGCGTGTAAGCCGGCAGGCGGCTGACCGGGATATCCTGATATCCCTCCGGGACGTCGCCCTGCGCGATACTGCGCGACAGACTGACGAGCGTTTTCTCGTAGCTCTGGCCTTCTTCCCAGACTTTCGCATCGTCATTTTTGACTCTGAGGGTGCTTACCGGGGTGTAGCGCAGCGTGCGCCCGGGTCCCGGTTTCGGCTGAACGTTCAGGCTCAGCGCCGCACCCCTGGAGGTTTCGATAAACACCGTGAAGTTCTGTCCAACCAGAGGAGACAGAATCAGTGCTCCGTCATCGGTTGGTTTCTTGTCGTAAGCCCCTTGCGGCCCGCTGATGCTGGTCACCATTTCCCCGTCAATGACGATTTTGTTGGGGTTGGTGTTACTGAGGGTGACGGTAAAGGATGCGTCATTCTCAAAAGGTGTGGCGCCGGGAATGATGGCGGCCCGAAGGCCGCCCGTGAACAATCCCGTTGCCAGTAACACAGCAGCAGCTGCCGGTGAAAAACGTATTTTCATTGGCAGTCCTGATTCAGTTAGTGGTGGCCGGCACGAGTTCGGTCATATCAAGCAGTCTGATAATGCCGTTCTCATAACTCATCCGGAGCTGGTAGGTTCTGGCCTGCTCCTTCAGGTCGGTGGTGATATTGCCGTTGGTGGTTGAGGGGTGGAGAACGACATCTGCGTCAATCACGCCGGGTTTCACCATGCGCAGGGTGCGGGTGTCGTACCGCCAGGTAATGCCTCCTTTTTTTATCCGGTCAGCTTCCACATCGAGGGCTTTCTTGAGTGCGTTCCGGCTTTCCGCCGGAACATACCCGAGAAGCATTTTTTGCTGAACATCGATGTTTTCCGGACTGACGTTAAGCCGCATATACAGAAAAGAGAGTGCGAACATTGTCATGGCTGAAGAGTCAGCCGACGACGCGTCAGAACTGAATGGCTGGTTGAAAATCATGGGCGTGGTGATGGTTTTCTGCTGAGTGGCAAAATGCCACGCCAGAGAACCGCTCAGTATGTTGCCGAGGGTGGCTGCAATGCAGTACCCAGCCATCCCGATGAATGCGTAGCGGAGATATTTATCCCGGTTACGCTTGATATCTAATTTCACGCGTTCACGCCCTCCAGTGCCGGAAACTGGATTCAGGAATTAACCTGAAAGTCACCCTGAAAATAAAGGTGGGGAGGTGCCAGTAACAGAAATTCAGTAACCAGTACGACCCCTGCCCTTTTTTCAGATATCTGACTATCCACCAGAGCACACCCGAAACTATCCCCAGGGCGGTCGACATATTGAATGCGACACCTAAAAACGTAAGGGGAGCAATAATAATGAGTTCGTCGAGGGGGAGCCCGAAGTATCGGGACTGGTGGTTTAGAGTTTCCGGGAAGTAATATTTATCTTCTTCCCCACTCATGATTAACCTGCCAGCTGAAAACCCATACGGGTAAAGATAAGTACCATAACGAGGCCAAGAAAGACCATCGGGGAGCGTGCTTTAACGTAGAGGAATAAAGCAGCGAAGATTTCCGCGAAATAGAAATATTTTTCCAGCGAAGACCCGTGACCAAAAGTACCGGTTACGGTTGCATCCTGAGGTGCCAGTAAATCACCCCCGCTTGCCATCGCATAATGGCTCACCATGAGCGAAATTAAAATTAATCCTCCGTTTTTTAAAAACTGCCGGAACTGAATATATTCCTGGGCCTTGCGAAATAAAGACGCTACCGCCCATCCCTTTCTGACATTAAGGGCATTGTCCTGCTTGAACATGCTTGTTTCTCCGGATGTAAACAAAAATGGTTTGCGTAAGTGGTTGTTTACGCGGGCATTAGTGTCTCATGACCCTAAAAAAAAAAAACTGTGAGCATCATCACACTTTTCGACAATAATAGGAATTATCCGAGTGATGGTAGAACATACCCTAAGTCATGCAGGTACGACGCCTGCGTTGTCTGGGATCTATACCAATGAAAGTAAAAGAGAAAATGTGGAGCCATCGCGGCCGTCCACGGAAGTTCAGTGCGGGCGAAACAGTAGAGTGGCGGCTGCGTGCACCGGATAACCTGTTAATGGAATTACGGGTTTGCGCACGAATTGGCGAGCGAAGTGTTAACGACGAAATTATTGCGCGCCTGTTAATGTCCCTGAATTATCAGCCACATGTGCCGGTAATAAAAACGGCTGACGGGGAAAAGTTAATTTCTCTGGCGGTAAAATTTGAAGAATGGCTGGAAGATATATTTTCTGCAGGCAGGGAAATTTCTGTCCATCCGGTAAATCCGGGCGGGCGTTCTGAGATGGTCTGGATGTGGCGGGAAGGTGAGCGCGTGCTTATTCCGGGTAAAACATCAGGGTACAGCATGCGAATCCCAGAGAATCTCGCGAGCGAAATCAGAATTATGGCGCGGGTACACAAACGGAGTCTTAACGATGAAATGCTGACAAGGCTGATGAATTCTCTGGGTTATTTTACGGAGCGCATTCTTGACCAGAATGAAGATGCGCAGGCGCTGAAAGTGCTCTGTATGGCTTTTGAGTGGTATCTGCGGGAGAAAATTGCGGAAACGGAAGAAGTCCCGCTTCCGTGGAATAAACCAGAGTGATGATGTGAGTGATGGCCGGTGTTTTCGCCGGCCACAGGGGTTATTCTTCTGCAACCAGGAAGTGCTGTGTTTCCGCCATGTTCTCAGCGGTATTTATCGCGGAAATATTGTTATTAATCATATCCTCCAGGCTCAGCGGTGCCCTGTCCCCTTTCAGTTCAACATATATTTCCGAAATCAGCGCGGTAAGAATCATCATTCCCTCGCGCGAGCCGGCAACTTTTTTAATCAGGTCGCGCCGGAAACCTTCCAGATTAAAGTTATTGCCGTCGCTGTCATTTTTCTTGTAGACCAGAAGTCCAAGTCTGATAAGTTCATTGCAGGTTGCTGATATGTTTGCTTCAGAAGGATTGGCACCATTCTGTAAATCCATCTGGACAATATCACGTACTTCACGCTCTATTTTGTCCTTCAGGTAAATACCCACTCTTCCCATATTAAATCCTGTTTTTAACTGGTGTCGGAACCGACACTACCCGGCTGTTTTTTGTGGCAAAAACCCGGCCCCGGTCGGAGTGGGCTTTTACGCTGAATGTATTAAATCTGGCTTATACAGTAGTAGCTATGTGCGATATTTGTGCGACAGTGTGACACTGTGTGATATGCAGTTTACTGATTTAAGAGAATATCCACAACTGTGCGATATACCTGCGACAAACCAACACTAACAGGTAACACATATGTCGCACAATATAGTGTCGCATTGTGTGATGTTTTTGATTTTATTCCAGAATCGGCACAATTTTTACAGGATAACCACCTGATTTCAAAAACAAAAACTGCAAGACGAAGTCTTGCGTGGGGTGTCATGTTTTATATGTTCAGTAAAGAGCGGAAAAAAATAACGTGTAAGAGGATCTAATTGTTATTCAGGATCGCACTTAAATGCGTCACAGAAGCGCCCTCTGCGCGTTTGTAAGAGTCTCTATTGATTTAAATGATCGGCGGAGGTATTTTTTAAAGCGCATCTCCTGAAGCACTATGCGCGATTTAAAAGCAAAGGCGTGATTTATGAATAAAATCGGATTACTACTGCTCTGCGTAACAATGTCATGCAGCGCGGCTCCCCAGATGTGTTTTGATAAGGCCGGGCGGGATTATAACATTGATCCATTACTGCTTATGTCAATTTCGATTAAAGAGAGCCGTCTTAAAGCCGATGCAGTGAATAAAGCTAATAATGATGGTTCTGAGGATGTCTGCGGGATGCAGGTAAACAGTTCTCATTATAAGTCTTTGCGTAAATTCAATATTACACGTTCGGACTTACTCAATGATCCATGCATATGTGTTTACAGCGGTGCATGGGTACTTGCACGAAATTTCAGGTCTTACGGGAAAAACTGGGACAGTGTTGGAATATATAATACCGGCCCCGGTATAAAACTGCTGAAACAGCGCCGGGCGTATGCCGATTCGATTAAAAACATTTACCGCATTCTGCTGGCAAGAAAGGATATTCTTTCGCAGCGTACCGGAAAGGATGAAACTGACATGGCGGCAATGTCATTGCCGCCAGCGCGCCCGGTTAATGAATAAAAAAAAGCCCCGGGATCCGGGGCTTTTTCATTCAGCTTTTTAATTTCGCGAACTCTTCAGCCATTTTCCAGAGCGCCTGATTCAGTTTGATGTCTCCATCAATGCCGGTAACGGGTCGCGTGGTTGTTCTTTTCCCTTTTGCGGTGCGGCCGGTGATCCCGCCTTTGACGAGATTCTCCTGCACGATATTAAATGATGTCCATAAATCTGTTTCCCTGTCATACCACGCGCGCGGCTGGATAATTTTTTCAGCGGTTACCGGCGCTTTCCCTTCACCGTATTTATAATCCAGCGCCATCTGTCCGAGCAGCTTCCGTTCCGGGCTGTTAAGCTGAATGCTTTTCATCTGCTCCATGTTATCAGTGACTTTATCGAACACGCCCAGCACTTCATAAGCGCCCTCAATAACCTGCGAAACAATATCCCCTTTATGGGGCACATTAATTTCCCCGAAGGATTTCCAGCACACCAGACCATTAGTGCAGACCTGCCGAAAAATACCGGGGATCATTTTATAACTGCTGCTGCCATCATGGCTGTTCAGCAGGACAATTTCCGGAACCTCTTTTCCGCTCATATTATTTCCACGACGCAGGCGGATCATGTGTTTGGTATATTCCCGGCGTTCCGGATCGCGCACACGGGACTGACTCGCATAAAATGGCTGGAACCCTTCATTCCGTAATTTATCCAGCAGTGTAATGGTCGGAATATACGTGTACCGTTCTGAGCGTGACTCGTGTTTTTCAACCGAAAAAGCGCTGGGAACGACGCGCAAAAGCTCATCATTGGTCAGCGGGCGGGTATTACGCATAAAAGTCGGTGCGGCATAACGGGTGGATAAACGGGTCATAATTATCTCCTCAAAATAATGCGTCAGGTAAAACACGAAATAAAGAATCGAGTGGCATGGCCGCAGCAACCGGCCATTTATTTAAAATCCAGACGGTGTAGTAATCCGGAACATCATCGAAAAATACGTTGATTTCTTCCGCGCCTGCGGGCGGGGTGAAGTCATGGCATTGCGTACCAGGCATGTCAGCCGTTACGGCGAAAATCCAGTTAAAGACGTCGAGGGTCTGCGCGTCAGTCAGGGGCGTGTCTTTTTCACCCATCTTCCTGGAAGATTCTTCTGTGGCGGTTTTGACGTTGACGTTTCGTGTGTGCATTCTGCTTTTCCCCTTCTGGTGATGGTTAATCCATCTCCCCGGTGAGTTCCCCTGCGGCGAAGGGCAGAGGAGCGACGGGCGAACGGAAAAGACCAGGGCGCGCCTGCGCGTGCACTTCACCCTGGTGTTTTACGGGCGAACGGTGCTACGAAAAGCCCTCCGCAGGGGACGACCGGGGAGACGGACATCGCCGGACGGACAGAATGCACACACCCGACCCGGCAGCGTCACACCGCCGGGTCGCCATTAAAGCCCCGGCAGCGCCGGGGCGGTGACAGCGGCGCGACCGGCACGGTCGCAGCAAGAGGGCCGTTGACGTCAGCCCTCAGACACTAGCGAACAGCCCGAAACCGCAGCGCGGGTTCGGCGGAGCTTAGCCGGCGGCCTGCCGCCGGGTTAGCGGAGTGTGGCTCGACGACCCGGCCGGCACGGACGGGGAGCCGGAGGGGGCCAGAGCTGTGGTGTTTATGGTGTTGTTGTGATGTATGCTGCCGGTGAGCAAAAAACGCACAGCCGGGAGCGCTCTCATGTCAGAAGATGAAACCGAAGGTGATGCAGAAGAAGCCTTTTACGACGAAATATGCAGGATAGTGGGCCAGTGCTGCCTGATGCTGGCCAGCAACGGTGCAGAAACAGACCGGGCGCAGCTGGTGTACCAGCTTAAACGCCTTTACTGGCAAATCATGGTGGAAACAGAAAAGCACCACACGGGGATTCTGCTGGCCATCGAGCAGCTGGAGACACCGGAGATGTATGAGGAGCGGACGGGAAGGCGAAGGGAATAAAGCGGGGGCGCCGCAGGCGCATCCGCCCTTCCCCCGTTCCCCGGAGGGGAACAGCCCTTCCGGGTGTTCATGCGTGCGGTCGCACCGGAAAGAAAAAGGGGGCTGCCAGCGGACACTGACAGCCCCTTGTAAAGGCGCTTTCGGCCATGCCGGACCACATCAGCCCTGAAAAGGCGGGGTTTCCCCCGCCTCCAGGTTGCTACTTACCGGATTCGTAAGCCATTAAAGCGGCCACCTCCCTGCTTCCGTCTCTGTAGCGAATTTCGCAGAGCGATTTTCGCGTCAGCCAGGTGAATATCAGCAGTGTGAGACACACTATCAGAACGCACCATATGAAAGAGTTGGGTGTCAGCTTCATAGCCTGCTTCTCCTTGCCTTTCGGCGGGTAAGAGGCTAATCTGAGTGTGATCAGCATACAGACGGCCTCGTTGGTTATTGGATAAAACTTCAATTACCTTCGGGGCTTTCTTCTTTCTGCCTCACAACAAGGCGACAAACCACCTGAACATCATGAGGCAAAAAGCCTCAAGCGCCACCGCCATTATACCGCAACCCGCACCATTCCCACCAGGCTCAGACAGTCAGTTTTGCTGATTTTTCATACCTTTTCATGGCCGATTGCTCCCGATTCGTGTGTGTCGTTGACTCTCCGGTTCCAGCGGTTAACCGCTTCCTGTTCACTTTCCTGAAAGGATGCAGTGACCACGCAACCGCAGCATGATGCCCGGAAATACCCTGACAACCGACGAACCCGGATAACATTGCATCCGCAGAACGGGCATGGCCTGACGTTATCGTGTCTCAACGGGTACCTCGTCAGCGCTTAACACCCGGTACTCCATGACATAACCGGGATACGTGCCACGAATGCGGGATAGCACAACTCCCGCACTGACCAGGCGTTGAAGCCTCCAGGCAGGTCTGTTAAGCAGGGCAGGTACATCCCGGAGGATAAACCAGCCGGCAGGCATCATATCCAGCGCTTCTCTGTCAGCAAGGGTCAGCGTTTTAGTCAGCATTTGTGTATCTCCCTTCTGAGTGGCTCAGCTTGTCCGGTACGCGCCAGCGATCAGCAGCACGCAAGCCGTCTGGCTGCTCGTTCACCATGTCCCGAAGAATGGAGAGCACCACCCACAGGGGATCGCCACAGTCCTCGTACCACCGTAGCTCCGCCAGCGAGGGAAAGCGCCTGCGCCACTGCCAGAACATCGATGCCAGTTCGTATTCGTGCAGTTCGTCCGACCAGCGCGAATACCATGCCCCCACCGATTCCGGCGACTGAAAATTCAGATCCACCCGCGCGCGCGCGACCAGACTCTGATGCAGCATGGCCTCATGGCAGTGGCGTTTGTCTTCCTGCCGCTGTACCTTGTGCCAGCGCAGTTTCGCGCGTTTTTCCGCGCGGGAGGTGTTCCGCCAGACCACGTCCGGGAACAGACACTCCTGCACCGCCTCCGACAGGGGCGAAAAACAGTGTTCCCCCTGACTCACCAGAAGCCGTTCCAGCGCATTTTCCAGCTTTCTGAGTGTCCAGAGTGTAAAGGACGGATCCCATGCCAGCCCCGGAATGAGCCTTGCCGTGCGGTGCGTGAGCCGGCTCTGGCCTGTCAGACGGCGCAGAAATGCCCGTGTCACCGGGTGATCGTCAGACAGGCGTTTACGTTCCTCACGGCGTTGCTCCACCTCCGCAATGGCCTGAAGGGCGGCCTGCCGTGCGGGACTGAGGGTAACAAGGGTGTGACTGGCGGGGATCATGACACCACCTCCGCATTCAGCAGTTCAGAAATCGTGCCGGACGAACAGTTAAACCGGTGCATACCGGCAACCTGCGCCAGCAGACCACCGATCACATCCGGGCAGAGTGCCGCAGACTGGTGCAGTATTCTTATCAGTCTGGCGTCGCGGGCAAGCAGGAACAGTGTCCATGACGGCAGCATTTCGCCGGGGCTGCACAGGCAGAGAAACCAGTTACTGTCCCCGTCCGGGGCGTAACGAAGCTGCACGGGAAACTGACCACCAAATTCTCCCCGGTATTCGGCATTCACGCGCCAGCCCGCTGGCAGCGCAACCAGACCGGTCACCGCGTCGCTCAACTGGCGGCGTTCTTCGTCTCCGCTTTCCCGCACGCTTTCAAGATCTGCCGGGAACATGCCATTCAGTGCAGCGAGAGTGTATTTTTTCATAGTTTTCTCCCGGTTGCCCCGCAAGGGGCAACCGTCTCCTGTTTATGCGGCGTGGTCAGTGTGAGTGATGTTGCGGGCGTCAGCGGTGTCCTGCTGAGCCGCCGGTTCCGGGCGTTTCATCCAGCCCGGAATCCAGCGGGTTTCGGCCACCGTTTTTTCGGCCAGTAAGGCGGCCTCTGTTTTTTTCAGTTTCAGCGCTTCACGGGCGCGGTCTTCGCACCCGGCTTCGGCCAGCGCATCCCCAATCTGGTCTTTGCTGATCCTGCCGAAATAGTTCTCAGCGGTCGGCTGCCACCAGTCGCGCAGGTCGAAGCCCATCGCGGCTTCAAGGTTGTCCAGCTTGCTGGCGCGGGTGTAACCCATTTCCCGACCCTGCTGACCACTGATACCCGTGGCGATGCAGAAGCCGAGCAGGGCATGAATGCGGTCTACCGGCCAGGTCAGCAGCCAGGTGAAATCTTTATCCCACTCCGGCGGCAGTTCTGCTTTCAGGGTGCGTTTCATGTTCCGCAGCGTGGTGACCCCCTCCCCTTTTTCGCCGGACGGGGCATCCGTTGTCAGTCCCCATTGCTGACGCAGGGTGATATCCAGTGGCAGACTGACCAGGTGATTGTGTCTGGCATCAAAGACCTCGCGACACAGCGTCCAGACCAGCAGGGCAATGGCAATGTCAGGCTTTGCGGCCAGTGCGCCCTGTACCGCCAGGGTACGTTCTGACGACATGGCCTTAACCAGTTTTTCAGAGTACTTATCCGCCTCGATCCGGGTGCGGGTTGAAGTGTATGCGAGGGTTTTTCCGGCGGTTTCCGGCAACCGGCTCTCTGTCGCGGCATCGTCAGTGTCGTTGCCGCTGTCCTCCGTGGCGTCCACATGTTTCACGCCGCGCTGAACGTAGTAACCATCGAACCCAAAAGACACAATCACACCGTGCGCTGCCTTAAATTCAGGCGTGAACATGCGCATCACAGCAGCTTCTTCAGTGTCCTCGATCTGCTGCTGGAGGCTGTTTTCATCATCCTCCGTCTCACACACCTCGATCTGATCCAGCAGTTTCCGGATTGCTGCCTCTTCTTCCGCCGTCAGTTCCGGTTCCGGCAGCCGCCATTCCGCATCTTCCCGTAATTCGTCCATCCGGCTGTCACACCATGCCCAGCCCTCTTCCTGTTTCAGACGCTCAGCCTCCGCCGCCAGTTTTTCGCGCAGCAGCCGTTCGGTCAGGAGACGGTCAGCAAAGCCCTCCCCCTCATTGCTGAACAGGTCGCGATCGATAATCCCCCCCGCTGCCAGATAGGCTTCCTCACCCACAAAGCGGAACAGGGCGGAGTCCGTATTGATTTTGATATTGCTGATCTGCGATTTCAGCCATGACACATACGGCATGCCGCTGCCGAACGTCTCTCTGGCTTTGTTCCAGATTTCAAGCTGACGGGTCTGATCGTGTTCAAGTGTCATCACCTGACACAGTTCCAGGGTAATGCGGTCGTTGGTCAGTTCGTCCAGTAACGCCGGGGCGAGGTTTGCCAGGCTGAGGATGCGCTGGACGTGGCGGGGAGAAAAGCCGAAAAGGTCGCCAATCTGCGCCGGGGTGCTGCCATCTGCGGCCATTGCGCGAAAACCGATGATCTGCTCTGCCGGGTGCATGGCTTTATGGCTGTCTTCCGCAAGGGAGGCCGCGCGCGCCAGTTCTTTCGGGATGACTTTGTAAGGGATAAACGGGTCACCGGCTCCGATCATGCCCTGCTCAACCAGCAGTCCGGTTCCGCGTCTGCGTCCGTTGCCGCACACCACACCCAGGGTGCCATCGTCGTTTTCGACCACAATCAGGTTATGCAGGATCCCCAGTGCCTTAATTGACGCGGCATAGGCGGCAATTTCCTCGTCGGTGTGTTTAATGATGCGGGCGTTGAATTCAGACTCCACAAAGCGGGAGAAAGGGGCGTAGCCTACCGGAGCCAGACGCAGTGCTTCTTCGGCGGCGAGCACGTCCGCGCTCACTTTTTTACTGCGGCTGGATTTGGTGGCGGGTTTCGCCGTAGTATGGGTGTCAGCCATTATTGTTTCCTCATCGTTACGGTGGTGGTGATGCCGTAGCCGGATTGCCCTCCGGTTACGGCGCTTAATCAGTTAAGGCGATCCGGGTGTTTCGCCAGCGCGGCAAAGGACGGGTATTTGTCCAGCACCGCCAGTAACCTCTTTCCGGCTTCCGCCTGGCGTTTGTCTGACTCAGAAGGACGCCCCTCACAGACATCCACGGTGGCAATCACACCGGACTTCATATCGGAAAAACGCTGGTACATGCGGGTGCTGAACAGGACGCGCTCTGAGCCGTTCATCACCTGCCAGTTGCAGCAGTCGTTAAAACGGGTGTCCACATTGTCAAACTCGGCAGTCCAGTTATCCGGCAGACGGATACGCAGCAGCGGCAGCATATCGGCGGACTGTCCGACCGCGTTTTTTGTGGCAGTAAGGGACGGTTTCATCGTATTTCTCCTGTGGTGATCGGGTTTCAGTTCTGCTGAACGCTCAGCAGGTTCGCTTCGAGACGGGTTAAAAAATCCGGTTCAAATGACCAGGCATGCCACACCAGGACGCCAAAGCGACGGATTTCGACCTGCACATCGCCTTCTGCTGACGCAGAGGCCGTAAAGACGGTGATCCCGTCCTGCAACCGGTTCAGTTTTCTGATCAGGATCCGCGCCAGGCGGGCATTTTCCTGAGACGTGTCTTTTCCCCCCATCTTCCCGGAAGATTCTTCTGTGGCGGTTTTGACGTTGACGTTGTGTGTGTGCATTCTGCTTTTCCCCTTCTGGTGATGGTTATTCCATCTCCCCGGTGAGTTCCCCTGCGGCGAAGGGCAGAGGAGCGACGGGCGAACGGAAAAGACCAGGGCGCGCCTGCGCGTGCACTTCACCCTGGTGTTTTACGGGCGAACGGTGCTACGAAAAGCCCTCCGCAGGGGACGACCGGGGAGACGGACATCGCCGGACGGACAGAATGCACACACCCGACCCGGCAGCGTCACACCGCCGGGTCGCCATTAAAGCCCTAGCAGCGCCGGGGCGGTGGATGCGGCGCGACCGGCACGGTCGCAGCAAGCGGGCCGTTGACCTTCAGCCCTCAGACACTAGCGAACAG
The DNA here is from genome assembly GCF_000410515.1 of Enterobacter sp. R4-368. Taxonomy (NCBI): domain Bacteria; kingdom Pseudomonadati; phylum Pseudomonadota; class Gammaproteobacteria; order Enterobacterales; family Enterobacteriaceae; genus Enterobacter; species Enterobacter sp. R4-368. Next base: position 108,431 of record NC_021492.1, read on the forward strand.
CCCGAAACCGCAACGCGGGTTCGGCGGAGCTTGCCCGGCGGCCTGCCGGCGGGTTAGCGGAGTGTGGCTTGACGACCCGGCCGGAACGGACGGGGAGCCGGAGGGGGCCATGTCCCGGCTGCCTGTCTGGCTTTTACTGCATAAAAAACGCCATCCACGCATCAGCACGCCGGAAAACAGCCAAAATCCGGTCAGTATCTGCAACAGAACAGCGAAATACTGCATCAAACCGTCGGGGAAGGTGCGGAGGAAGGCCGCGCCAGCGGCGCGGGGTTTTCCGCACCGCCGCGCAGCGGCAGGGTTTTCAGGCGGCCACAGACCGGCTCCGGGCGTCCCTGCCCGTGTGTTATCGTCCCAGGGTTTCGCGCAGTGTCCGCAGTGCACCGGACTCAACCGGGTAAAGACGCTGCGCCGCCCCCTCCCCGCCCTGTATCTCTTCCATGCGCAGGAATTCCCCCGCCAGCGCCATCACGTTTTCCAGCGCGGCGGCCGGAACGGAAATCTCACGCTGCCGGGCCTCCTCCTCGCGCAGATTTTCCAGCAGGCAAGTCAGGGTATCCAGCCCCACGCCGCATTCATGGACACCGTCCAGCCCGGCAATCAGGCCGACAATCCGGGCGGCCATGTCCCCCGTCACGCCGTACTCATCCAGACAGGCCAGCACGTCCTCTTTTGTCCAGACAATCAGCGCCAGCGGCTCGTCCGGGGTGTATTTTTCAGTCAGTTTCGCGCACAGCGCGTTAACGGTTCCGTACATGTGTTTGTCTCCTGTCAGGGGGCGGCAGCGCCGCCCCGGTGTTGTTCAGTCAAGGGCGCGGAAAATGGCGGCGGCTTCCGGGTGGTATTCGGCATACGCCATTAACTGGTGGTGGCGGCGGCAGTACAGGCGGCACAGTTCTTCCTCGTCGTGGCGGTCATACATCCAGCTCCGGTGGTTCAGCACCAGGGCGGTGATGACAATCCCCGCCGCTTCACTGCTCAGGGTCAGATCGGCGAAATTTTGCGAATTACTGAAATGCCAGCGTTCCTCACCTTCGGGTTTCATAAAACCGCCGCCCTCCGGAATTACGGCGTAGTCCCACACCCCGCCGTCATAGCCTTCGAGATACTGAGCGGCATAGTTGTAAACGTTGTTTTCGGCGCAGATGAAATCATGACCAAACAGAGCTGGCAGGAACCGCAGTTTGACGTAACCGTCCAGAATACGGGCGGGCTGAAAGTCAGGGGTGGACGTGTGCATATAAATCTCCGCTGTTAAGGGTGAATACCGATACGGCCGGTGCCGTGACTGAATGACAGCCCGGCGGAAAGCGGAGTGTTCAGGAGCGACGACGAGGCCGCAGCGCAAGCGAGCGCGAGGCGGGATTACGCACGGCGGTGACGCGAAGCATGAGCGGAGGCGCGACGGGAGTAAGCGCGGTGAGGCGAGTGCGAACGGGGGAGGAGGCGAGCTTGCGATCTCTTGAACACGCAGCGGCCGGGCTAAAGTGAAGTCACGGCACCGGCCGCAGACCGCACGGGCCGGGTTTTCTACCCTTCCCCGCCGCCGGCGGAAAGACAGCGGCGCGCAGCAACATCCTTTTCCACAGCGCAACTGCACAATGCGGGCATAACCCTGTGGATAAAAACCGCGCGGCACCGGTGGCAGCGAAAAAAATCAGGGTGGTCACAAAATAACCACCCCGCATAGCTCCCCTCAAAGACTCAGGCAACGCCGCAGCCGCGCAACACGTCGTGAAGCGTCATGCAGGGTGTCGTGAATGTCCTCCACGGCCAGCATGGCAAGCCGGGTTTCAGCACGGTCACTGTCGCGCGGCCAGCGCTGGCGCATCGTATGGATGCGCAGGAAGATCGCCGTCAGCGCATCATCGATGGCGGCCACATCCGCCATCAGTTCACTACCCGCTGCCGTCTCAGGGGTCTGTCCGTTCATGGTGTCTCTCCCCGCGCTCAGGCTTTCGTGAATTGTTTAAGGGCATTCAGGGCGGCAAGTCCCCGCGCCACCGTCTCCGGCGTGTCCCCGCCGGCCTGCCAGGCGATCGCATCCTGCTCATTCAGACAGCGCTCAGCCCAGTCGCTCACCCGTTCCAGCAGTGCGGCCGGCACGCTGACCATCGCCGGCGCCGCCCGCAGCCCGGCCAGCAGTTCCAGCACCGTGCCGAAGGAAATCCCCTCTTCCGCGTGGTCGCCGCTGCCGGCCCCGCCAATCTCTGCCAGGATGTGGTCGGCTTCCTGCTCCGTCATGTCCTCCGCCGCGCCCGTAACGGTTTCGCGGGTCCAGACCAGCAGGGCAAATTTTTCCGTATCGCCAAAGGCGCGTTTCAGTTTTTTATTCAGTTCCTTACGGGTTCCGTACAGCATGATTGTCTCTCTTTTCTGTTCTGTTTTACGGGCGGCGTCCACCGCCCGCCGTGTCGTAATGTTCGTGTGGCGTTGCGGCATCACGCCGCAACCGGATGCATCAGCGCGCGCTGTTCACCAATCCGTTGCAGGGCGGCGGCGTGGTACTGCGCCATCAGCTCGATACCAATCCAGCGACGTCCGCACTGGTCGGCGGCGACACAGGTCGAGCCGCTGCCGGCAAACGGATCCAGCACGAGGTCACCGGGCCGGGTGAAACTCTCAATCAGGGGGCGAAGAATGCTGACCGGTTTTTCGGTCGGGTGATGCCGGTTGCCGGTGTATTCCCAGGGCATCACGTCCGGCAGCGGGTTCTGTGGCAGCGCCGGACGGCCTTTTGCCAGGACATAGGCGCTTTCGTGCTGGTAGCCAACAAAGGCGGACTTCGAGGCATAGGGTTTGGTGAAAACCAGGTGGCCCACGACGCGGAAACCCGCCGCTTTCCAGGCCCGCATGAAGGTGTCCACGCGGTTCCAGCCGTAAAAACTCACGGCCAGGCTGTTATTTTTCAGTACGCGGTACATCTGCTGGCTGGCGGGCATCACCCATTCGTCGTTAACGTCGTTGGCGATCGAGCGCCCGGAACGGTCCTTAAAGCCGACAAGGTACGGCGGGTCAGTGAGAATGAAATCGATGCTGGTATCCGGAAAGGTGGCCATCAGCTGCACGCTGTCACCCTGCATGAAACGGGACATGTTCTGCTCCTGTGTATGAAGGGGCACCCCTGTGGTGCCGTGACCGCCACACAGACGGGCGAACAGCTGAGCAAACAAGTGCGGACGCGAAGCCGCACGCGCCGCCGGAGCGGACTGAATGTCCCGCGCACGGCGGGGACCGGGTGAGCAGGCCGGCGACAGCTTCGCTTGTTTGAGAAGCAGCCCGGCTACAGTAAGGGCACGGCACTTCCGGCCCGCCGCCGGGCGGACGCCAGGACGGATGGCGGCAGAGAAGCGGAGCGCAGCGACAGCCTTATCCTGTTGGCAGAAGATGTGCGTAATAAATGGCGTTACGTCGATATATTCATGAATGATTAATGGCTGTAACAGTTCGCCGACTATACTTAATGGTATAAAGAGCACAGGGCTCCGGTGCCACCGAGTGTTAGTAGTCGGCAGGAGATGATGTCCCCTGCCACTTTTTTCTCTTTCCTCTTTTCTTCAGCCAGGCAGCAACCGTTACTCAGCCTTTAACGTATTCAATTGCGCCCCGCAGGTATTCCCAGTTGTATCCGGTATTCGCGTCATGATTTTTCTGTGCCACTTTCATGGCCAGTCGTATCTGCTCATCTGTCAGGCTGGCATCGAGCGCGAGGAAATCCTCCCGCAGCCAGAACGTGCCGCAGCAGAGTGCATCTGCCGGGTAACGTGACAGGCGGTCAGTCAGTGCGGCCACGGTACATTCCCCCGCGTCAGGCTGGCGCGCGGCAAACACGGCGTCCGCCACATCATTCCAGCACCAGTCCTCATGCGCCGGGCACGGCGCGTCAATGTCCTGCAGCGTCATACACGGTATGCGGCGCAGACCAGTGACAATGTCATCAAGGCCGTCAGCCCGGTCTCCCGGCTCCGTGCTGGTCAGGTACCAGCCGTCCAGGTAAATGGCCATTTCACCGCTGCTGAGTGTGATGCGGGTCAGTTTCTGCATATCTGTATCTCCCGTTGATGCGGCACCGTTTGCGCCGTGCCGACACAACAGCCCGGAGAAAAGCGGAGAACGGAAGGGCGTCAGTGAAGCCGCACGCGCCGTCGACAGCGGGCTGAATGCACCGCTTCGACGGGGAACGGGTGAGCATGACGACAGGGTGAACCCTTCTGGCCGCAGCGGCCGGGCTAACGTGAAGGCACGGCGCGTTGATTGCCTCCGAGACAGAAAGAGTTCGAGTGTTGAATATATGTTTAAGCCAGAACAGGATATAAGACATTGGCAGTCGAACAATTTCTTAAGGTTGATACTTCAATACTGATAATAAATGTAACCAAAAAATGTTTAGGTCAGTTGCACCCAAGATGAAAAGGCCTATGAGAAAATGGATTTTTCTGTAATCCTTTAAACTGAAACTCACTAGTAATCTCAAATACAATCCTGTGAAAACGTTGGTAATATCATTAACCTGCCGAGTAAATTTTGATTCCATTTGAGTTAAAAGCAGGGCTACCATTAAAAACAATCGCAACACTTTTAATTGGCCTGGTCAAGCCGACATACAACTTGGCTCGTGAATCATTAGTTAGCTCTGAGTTATTATCCTGGAACCATTTAAGCATGGGCTCGGTAGGATAGATGATCACACGGTCAAATGTCAGACCCTTAGATGTACCGAAAGTAAAGACTGGATACCTTTCGTCAACTCTACGTTTCTTATCCCAGCGTAGTTGAACAGGGTGAAAAGTTTCCAAGTAGTATCCCAGCAATTTCTCATCTAGTAGAAATACGCCGTCATGACCGGATAACTTACGAACATTGGAAACTGACGGAGAAAAGTCAGGATAGAGTTTATTCGCAAAGTCATTAATTTCTTTAAAACACCTGAAGTTCTCATTCAACGTTTTGTCATCTATAGTGACCCCAGACGTCTTGTCTTCAAAGAAATTCACAATGGCAGCTTTTTTGTACTTCGCATTTTTCTCAGTATTGACGGTACTATATGTGGCCTGACGCGGGTCGCCGACCAGCGTAATTTTAATGGATGACCTGAACAATGTCTGAAGAATTTCAAGATCATAACCGGCAAGATCCTGAACCTCATCCACATAAATTTCGTCAAAACACGACGCCAGTCGAGCGATGACTTTTCCGCTCGACTTCTCATCACAGCGAAGAGAGAGTTTGGCCATTTTATCGGAGTAAAGCTTAAAATCAGAACTAAAGTAGTGCTGCCTGAAATCTTGCTCTCCCCAGTAGATGGGTCTCCCCGCTACCTTGTAAGGCTTTACACCGGATTTACTGCTGCAGAGGAGCATACCTTTAATTTCATAGTCAAATAAACACCCTTGGTATGGTTTTATCCAGTGTTTAATCAGAAAGGAAAACCATGTGATCACAATTAAATTAGACGGGACATAGCCATTCTTTTTAATAATTTTGACCTTTATTTCATCCCGACAGGCCTCGGTGAAAGTAGTAATTAGAACACGCTTACCTAACTTGGCCGCGTTCAATGATTCACTGACAACAAAGGTGCTTTTACCAGCCCCAGCTGAGGCAATTATGACTTTATTCATTTGATCGCATCCAGAATATACTGCGGATACTGCATGCTGAGAGCTTGTGTATTTTTATAGTTAAATATTTTTAATGCACAATCTGTTTTATTTGCACGCATGTAAATACGCAATTCATCATCGGAAGTATATTCGGTCCCCAAAATGGTATTAATATTTTGTCTACCATTAACCTTCAGTAATTTCGGCTCAAGAGTATTATAATTGTATTTTTTTGAACCTACCATCAACACCCCAGCATCAACAATCGGATCAAAACAGATATCTATATGCGCTTTTTTGTTCGCACCAATATAGACGTTGTATTTTTTCTGGATTGCGTCGATATCGCCATCATTGTCCGTTATGACGCAGGCGGGTTTGCCGATAATCGTCGCTATTTCTAGGAATCTTAAAAACGAAATTCCCACTGAAATTACTTCTATCCCATCCTCGACTGGCAGTCGTCCTTGGTTAGCATCCATATAGGCCTTCTGAACTACCAGCTCGTCCGAATCGCCTTCAACCAAAATCGCTTTCTTACACAGAACCATTCTAAGTGTGTCGTAGCCCGCAATCTTTTCGAAAAATTCCTTCGTACTTGATGTTAACGAAGCCAGCTTAGTAGTTTTACGGTTTGAGAGAAAAATCAGATCGCCTAGACCGAGCTTGTTCGCAACGAAACTACTGTGAGTAGTAATGATGATCTGTTTACCTTCACAATTGTCTTTGATGGTCTTGATGAGCAAATTAAGCTTTGTGTGAGACAAATTATTTTCAGGCTCTTCAATTAGAATAACATTCGACTCTTTCGCTTTATTGTGCGAAAGCGCCAAATTGGTCTTCACAATGCTTTGCTCGCCCTTTCCAATGTAGTTAAACGGAATATCATCTAGACATGTAATAAGACTTGATTCCCAAGCTTTCTGAGTGGAGAGTTCAACAGAGATAGTAACGCTTTTAGTGGTAATCTTACTTGCACTAATAATTTTCTTATTGATGGTCTCGATAGACTTGTCTGATATAAATGTTTCTTTCATCTTACGGTGCGACTGAGAAACACTAATGACCTCATCGTCAGTCAATAAATCCTTGATTATTCTTCCAATATAGACATCAGACCCATTATTCCCTCTGGCCGAGGATGAGTCGATAAATGCTGACTTAAGGGGAATGCTACGTGATAAAAGTGATTCCCTGCTGAAGCTTTTCCACTCAATATCGTAATACTCGATAGGCAAAGTTTTGATATCCCCTGCGTTCAAGAGTGCCTCATAGGCAGCATTATAGTCCTCGTTAAAATTGATTTTGAATACAACACCCACTGAGGATGATTTCAGGCAATTACCATCTCCCTCGAGGAAAGCAGTGTCAGGAGTTTTTTGGAAGTGGAGCTCAACGAATAGCGCTGGCGGTGGCAGCTTTTCTGCGGTGGAAAGACTATCAATATACTCATTAACCATCTGATAATTAAATAGATATTGACTAATATTGTTCTTAACGGGTTTCCCTGCATATAAACCAGTCAAACCCATATTAATCGCTTCAAGGATAGTACTTTTCCCCGCTTCATTGTCGCCAACGATAATGTTCACTGACTCGTTGAAATCAATGCAAAATCTGTCTTTGAAGCCTTTAAAACCCTCAATAATCAACTTTGTGATAACCATTAACATCTCCATTACATGTCATATGTGAGCAATACAGGGAAATCTTCTTTACGAAAGTTGAAAGGAATTTGCGACCTCAGGTGCAATATACACCGGTCAACTTGCCTATTGCCCAATGAATAGACTACTCCAGTGCCAGTAATGCTTCTATCGATTGGTTAGATAATTGTGAGCTTCTGCTCCTTGTAAGGGATAGAACTTCTTTCCCTCCTCGCGACGGGTTTCCTTCCAGCTTCAATATCTGGTTCCGTATTATAATTTTTTTAACAAAAACGGGCTTCCTTTTATCTTTGGAAAAAAAAGCAGA